>JBOGUK010000144.1:0-2053 GCA_050695915.1 Anaerolineales bacterium | reverse complement strand
GGTCCCGGGCCTTATCGAAGATGCCTACGAAAGCGATGATGATGATTGGCTCATCTCGGCGCTTTTCGCCATGGGCCGTTCGGCAGACGACCGCTGGGCGCGGAACGTTTTGGAGAAACTGAGCGATACTAATTCTGAGATCAGTTCCGAATCCGCCCACGCCGCGGGCGAGCTGGAGCTTGAAGAAGCAGTTCCGGTCCTGATCGAACTCCTCGAGGATGAAGAATCCGAAGTGCGCGTGGCTTCTGCCTGGGCCCTCTCGCAGATAGGCGGCCAAGGGGTCGCCGATGTCCTGCAAGACACCCTCGATCGCGCTGAGGATCAGGACGAGATCGATCTGCTGGAGGATGCCCTGGAAAACCTGGCCTTTACCGAGGAGATCGACCAATTGAATGTAATTGAATATTTGCCGGAAGATCTGGGAGACTTGGCGCACCCCAACGGTAAACATAGTGGTGAGGATCTCGGTACCGGCCAGGTGGATGAGAGCTAACGCAAGCACTGGATGGAAAATCAGCGCGTACGGGTACATGCTTTTTTAAGTGGAATGGTGCAGGGGGTTGGGCTTCGTTATTTTGTGAATCAGCGTGCATCCAGTATGCCGATCACCGGCTGGGTGCGTAATCTCAGGGACGGCCGCGTCGAACTGGTTGCTGAGGGCAGCCGCACCGATCTGGAAACTTTCATTGCTGATGTGAAGCAAGGTCCGCGCGGGGCGCAGGTCACCGATGTGGATCTGGATTGGGGGGACGCAGATGGCAGCTTCAGTTCATTCGGCGTAATGTCTACTGCTTAAGGGTTACGACCGTGCAAACGCGGCGCCAATGCCTGGTTCCTCCCTCACCATCGAGTAGAACCTGGCCCGTTCGCGTTCTTTTGCAGCGGTGTGGAGCGATGGATCGATGTTGGTGAATTCGGTAATGAAAAAAAGGTGGTTGGGAAAGTAGTCCCGCAGGGACTTGTAGCAAGCGCCTTTCATTCGGTCTTCCATTTCCGTCTGCGTACTCCAGAAGCAATTCATGCTGATCCAGTCTGCTGAAAGCATGGCCTCGTCAGCTTCGTTTTGAAATGTGGCCGCATCCAATCGCTGCCCTGGGATTAAAGCGCCCGGCGAGGGAGCGGGGAAACCAAATTGTCCCTCGGGAGCATCCTGTTTCAACAAAGCAACCACATCCAGCCACCAGTGCGCAAATTCCCTGCCATTTTGCCATGAGGAGAACGCTCCCTGGGCGGCAAGGTTAGGTGTGCGATGAACTTCGAAAAATGTGATGCCGGCTTCTATCCGTTTCTTAAGATAGGGCCGGATGCCAGCCGCCCAATCCTCAGCCGGCAAGACTCGGTTGCCTTGAAGATGGATCCTGGTCATGATGAACAGGGCTGAATTGATTTGGCGCAATCGGGTTATATCATCGCGCGACGATTTGATATCAATCGCGACAGCCTCAAGCTGACGATCTTTCACTAATGCAATGTCACTTTCACCAGGTATAAGATTCATACCTGTAAGACAGTGGCCGGCTGGCCATGGGAAAACCGTGGATTTTGGCGTCTTTTTTGAAATGGCTAAAAATGGCGTAGGATCAATAATGTCTTCCGGGAAATGGGTTAAACCCGAAGCAGTAGCTCCCTGTTTTTTCAAGGCAAATTTCAAGAATCCGTTAGAGATGGCGATGGCCTGGCCTGCCTGAACCTTTTGCCCGCGCTTGGCCATTATCTTGGCGAGATTTGCATATTCCGTCAGGTATCCGCCTGCATGAGAAATGGACACACATCGCCAATGTGGCTTTTCCTCTGCGCCAACCACACTTCCATCGGCCGCTGCATACACCGGGGTTCCGAATGGAGCGCGCAGATCAACGCCATCGTATCCAGGCAGGTTCAGTTGCGAGTAAACGTCTGGGTTTGCACTGAATGCCTGTGTCGTTACCGGGTAATCCGTGGGCCACAATAGGCGCAGCGTCTTGGAAATAGTCGGGCTAACCATAATCCTTGCGCTTTTCGCCGAATCCAAGCCGCCGCTCTTTCATAGACACAAAGCGACCTTGGCCGATGA
>JBOGUK010000143.1:0-3881 GCA_050695915.1 Anaerolineales bacterium | reverse complement strand
CCCCGATGCAGGTTGTGGTGCTGGGTAAGAATCTAGCCAACGTTGTTCAATCGCTGCTCTCGATGGTTGCCAGCTACCTGTTGGTGGTCTTGCTATTTCAGTTGGATGTTTCCATTGCGAACCCGTCTCTGTTCATTATTTCCGTGATCCTCATGGTGATCTCGTTTATCGCATTCGGTTTGATCATGGCCTCGCTGTTCATCCTTACGCCCGCCTTGCGGGATTTCCAAAATGGACTGGAATTCCCTGTGTACATTCTGTGCGGCTTCCTGTTCCCTATTGCTTTGCTTCCCGGCTGGACCACGCCGATCAGCTATCTGCTCACGCCGTATTGGGCGGCCCGGGCCCTGCACGGCGCGGCCAGCGGCACGGCCTCATCGGATGAAATTGTGCTTTCCTGGGCGATGATGTTGCTCTTCGGCGCCATCTACGTCTTCGCCAGCCGCGGTCTGTTCCGCTATGTGCTGCGCAAGGCCCGAGTGGACGCAACCCTGGGTATGCAATAGAGAAGCTGCGATGATGAAATCACTACGCGCTAACCTGCGCCTGTTCATGGATGGGGCGTTGCTTTCCTATATCGCCCTGTTCCGCTGGCTGCGGCCATCTACCTATATCGCCTCGATGCTTATTGGGCCCTTGGCCTACATGTTCTTCTTCGTTTTCCTGGGCACATACGCCTCGGGATCCGGTAACGTGGCCTTCTTCGTGATCGGCAACGCCGTGCAAATGGTGGGCTTCAGCGGCATTTATGGCGTCACCATGAGCATTGCGGGTGATCGTTGGGACGGCACTCTGCCCTATCTTTTCGGCACACCTGCCAACCGCTTCTTCCTATTTTTCGGACGCGCCTTCATGCATGTGCTCAACGGCACCTTCAGCGTGGTGATCAGTTTCATCTGGGGTGTGCTGCTTCTCGGCTTGGACCTTTCTCAGGCCAATCTGCCGGTCCTTGTGGTGGTCATTCTCTCTACGGCTTTCAGCTGCTGCTGCCTGGGACTGCTCTTCGGCAGCGTGGCGCTGATGACGCGCAACGTCATGTTCGTCAACAACACCGTGTTTTTTGCCATGCTGTTCTTCTCCGGCGCCAACATCGCCATCGAAACGCTGCCTGCCTGGATGAAGACGATCTCTTACGCGCTGCCGCTCACCCGCGGCATCGCCGCGGCGCGCCTCATCGTGGCCGGCGCGGGCTGGCAGCAGGTATCCGGTTTGCTTTCGGGCGAGATCCTTTTTGGCCTCATCTACATCTCTATTGGCTTCGTGATGTTCCGCTGGTTCGAGTTCCAGGCGAAGCGCCGCGGGACGCTGGAGGCGGTGTAGCAAGGACCATTGATGAGATCCATCATAATGAATATTGACAGGATACGCTCCATAGGATAGGATTAGCTAAATTGGCTAAATAGGAAAAAGAGATGCTGGATAAGGTGACCGCAAAAGTCGTTACTGCTACTGAGGCAAGCAACAATTTTGGAAGCATGGTTGACGAGGCTGCCAAAGGTCGATCCTATTTTGTGGTGACGCGAATGGGTAAGGCGAGGGCGGTGGTTCTTGGAATTGAACAGTACATCAGGTTGCTGGACGATTTAGAAATCAAGGAAGAACAAGCCAATGTTGGATTTCAAAACTCTCTGCGTGAGGCCCGCAAAGAATATGAGCTTGGCAAAGTGCTTAGCGAAGACGAATTTGACAGAGAATTCGGTTTTGATCCGGGGTTGTTTTCAGGGAAAGACCAATCATAAATGCTAGAGGGGGGTTATAAGCTTGTTTTCACTCAAAGTTTCACAAAGGACTTTCGTAAACTTTCACAACAAAATCAAGAGCGCGTCCGGAAACGCCTGGAAATCCTTAAAACAGATCCGTATTCTGGGCGAAAGTTAGAGAGCGTTGAGATCGGACAATATCGCATCCGGGTAGGCGATTTGCGGATTAGATACGATATTTTGGAAGAGAACGTCATCTTGCTTAGGGTGCTCAAACGTGAAAATGCTTATCGGCGGTTTTAGATTAGGCGCTCTCAGATTGGGTGCTGACCCCCGCTCAGGCGCTCTCAGATTGCCAATTGACATTCACGTCCAAACCCTGTATTCTTGCACGGTCTTATCAACTAGAATTTATTCGGCAGTCGCCGTTGTTATTGTTTGAGCTTAGGTAACTTCGTTCATCCCCCAACATCCGCTTGACTTCTGAATAACAAAGGAATAAATGAAATTTACCGAGTTCAACCTCGATGCACGCCTGCTGGCGGGCATCCAACGCGCCGGCTACCGTGAAGCCACGCCCATCCAGGTCCAGGCCATCCCGCTTGGGCTGGCGGGCAAAGACCTGATCGGCACCGCGCAAACCGGCACCGGCAAAACGGCCGCCTTTGTGCTGCCTATTTTGCACAAGCTGCTAAACGGGCCGCGCAATCAAACGCGCGCGCTGATCGTCACGCCTACCCGCGAGCTGGCCGAGCAGATCCACGAAGCCGTGCGCTTGCTGGCCACTGGCACCGGGCTGCGCAGCGCCACCGTCTACGGCGGCGTGGGCGCGGGGCCCCAGATCAAAGCTTTGCGCTCCGGTGTCGAGATCATTATCGCCTGCCCCGGTCGTTTGCTCGACCTGATTGGCCAGCGGGCCGCCCGCCTCGACCGTGTGGAAGTCCTCGTCTTGGACGAGGGCGATCGCATGTTTGATATGGGCTTTCTTCCCGACGTGAAGCGTATCCTGAAATTGCTGCCTACTAATCGGCAGAGCATGCTGTTTTCCGCAACGTTCCCGCGCGAGGTCGAAGACCTTGCCAGGCAGACCTTGCAAAATCCGGCGCGTGTGGCCGTGGGCATCACTGCCCCGGCCCATACGGTTTCGCATGCGCTGTATCCTGTGTCCTCCGCCCTGAAATCCGGATTGCTTTTGGAACTGCTCAAGCGCACGGATACGGGTTCAGTACTCATTTTCACGCGCACCAAACACCGCGCCCAGAAAGTGGCGCGTCAGGTTGAGCACGGCGGGTTTAAAGTGACCAGCCTGCATGGCAATCGCAGCCAGGGCCAGCGCCAGACGGCGCTGAAAGGCTTCCGCGATGGCCGCTATCAGATCATGGTAGCTACCGACATCGCGTCCCGCGGACTGGACGTCGAAAATATCTCGCACGTGATCAACTACGACATGCCCGATACTACGGACGCCTATATTCACCGCATCGGACGCACCGGCCGCGCTGAACGCAACGGCGACGCGTTCACGCTGTTCACCTCCGAGGACCACAGCATGCTGCGCGACCTCGAACGGGTGATGGGCAAGAAGATCGAACGGCGTTCGCTTGAAGGATTCGATTACCAGGCTGCCCTTGCCAGGGACGCACGGCCCGCGTATCCTGCCTCGCGGCGCAACGGCAATCACCGGACCCGTGGCCGGGCCTACGCAAGACGCCTGGCTTCCTACCGCTAAACAAAAGGGCGCTGCGAAAGCAGCGCCCTTCTCATGACGGACTTGCTTTACAAATCGCGGCGTAAACACCCGTTTTTCAAAATAGCTGGTATGAATATCTTGCCAGTCGGGGGCAAAAGTTAAGAAATTGTTATATCAGAAAGAGGCTGGATTTTTCTTTTATAATGCCTTTACCTCTTCTCACCTGACTGCGCTTTGCCGAATGGTCGTTCAGGGATCGAGATTAATGCGATATTCTGTCAAGTTCAGCCGCCCCTTCCGTAAAAAGCATATCAGTTTCTCTGCGCCGTCATCTTGTAAAGCCTGCCCCAGAGCAGCACGGATTTGGGCGATCGCCCGACCAGCGACCCGATCTGGGGTGAGGGATTCGGGCTGCTTGCGCTCGGCAAGGCGGAACCGAACCTGGCCGCCCATGGCGCAGTGCGCGGAGCTATCCGTGATTCCTTCTTCGC
>JBOGUK010000142.1:0-3650 GCA_050695915.1 Anaerolineales bacterium | reverse complement strand
GGGTTGCCCTGGTGAGATTAGTGGAGCAGTTCGCGCAGACGGCGCAACTGGATCTGGTTCTATCGATAGTTGGCGTGGCATTGTTCCTGATGTTCATCCTCATCGCGATCGCCGCCGCGCGCAGCGCTGGCGGCGATGCCGCCGCCAATTTTGGATTTGGGCTCCTGCTCGGGCTGGCGCTGGATAGCGCCATCTTCGTCGGCGTACGCACACTGGATCTTTCCTGGCAACTGGGATTCCTGGCAACTGGCTTGGTGTTCGTGTTGGTTGGTGCGCTCCTTTGGGCGCTGAGCCGCCACGTCGAGACCATCCAGCCGGCCGCCGACGCCAGCTGGCGGCGTAACCTGAACTTGCTGGCGTTCGGCCCCTGGTTGTTCCTGCAGATGCTGGTATTCCAAAACGTGGGCTTGTTCGCGTCGCTCACTGATTTCACGCTGCCGGTTGCCGGCGCATTCCTCGTGCTCGGGAACGCGGCGGGGCTTTGGCTCGCCTCCCATGTGACAATTGCTCGGGGCAAGCCACTGAACATCCTCATTGCCGCAATGTTCGTCCTCCTTCCGCTTGCGTTCATCGTGCGCCAGCCGTACTTCCTGCCCTGGCTGTGGCTCTTCGTTGGCCAGGCATTCAGCCTTGCTCTGGGGATGCTGCTCATCCTGGGCGCGGCCGCGGAAAAGATCAAAGCGGGGTTGCTGCGCAGCACGATCTTGCACGGATTCGGACAGATCATTTTCGTCCTCCTGGTTTTTGTTTACTACGCCTCATACGACATCAATTTCGGCGTGCGCTCGGGCACGCTGCTGCCTGTCGCGCTCGCGCTTGTTGCCGTATTCACGGCCATTGGGCACACGGGCCTCGAACGAAAATCTAAAGGGCTTAAGCGCAATTTCTCTCCGGCGTTCCTCGGTCTATTCCTGCTTGTGTTCCCATTGGCTGAGGCGACGAACTGGAGCGTGCGGGAAATCTCGCCCGCGCCCACCGGTACACGAAGTGTGCGGATCATCAACTACAACATGCATGACGCGGTGAACACTGAGGGCCGCGTCGACCCGGAGGCGCTGGCGCAGGTGATCGAGGCCAGTGGTGCGGACGTGATCGGATTGCAGGAGGTTTCGCGCGGCTGGCTCATCTGGGGCGGCATGGACATGCTCTCGTGGCTGTCGCAGCGCCTCGGCATGGAATATGTCTGGGGACCGACCGCAGACCCACAGTGGGGTCTGGCGGTGTTCAGCCGATATCCAATCGTCAGAAGCGAAATCATTCCGCTACCCCCGGATAACATTCAGTTGTTGCGCGGTCACATCCTGGCGGAGATCGATGTCGACGGCCAGATCCTTACCGTGATCGACACGCACTTCAGCGAAAAGGATGAACAGACCTTGATACGCGAAAAGCAATCCTCGGCGATCCTGAGCACCTGGAACAACACGCCGGCGACGGTGATCATGGGTGATATGAACGCCGAGCCCGATACGCAGGCCATACGGTTGTACCTGGACGCGGGCTTGATCGATATTTCGCGTGAGATCGGTCAGCAACCCACGTACACGTATTACGCCGCGAACCCGGATCATCAGATTGATTACATCTTCGTGACCCCGGATCTTGGTTACAGCGATTTTGAGATCCCGCAGACGACGGCCTCGGATCATTTGCCGCTGGTTGCGACAATAACACTCAGCGAGTAGTCAAATTCAGATTGTCATTCAAATCTGCGGCGAGGAATCTTTTGTAATTGCAAAGCATCATACTCTGCCCTAAGGGGTACCTCGTCGGCTTCGCCTCCTCGGAATGACAAGCGATTGGGCGCGCTATCCAAGTTTGGGCAGGTATCTGCCTGTGCGCGCCATGTAATCCTGATATTCCTTTCCAAATTTCTTTACCAGCATTCCTTCTTCCAGCGGCGTTCGAAACGAAAGGCCGGTGAGGCCAGTGACGGCGCCGATCATCATCAGCCAATTGCCAGCAAGCAAGCAGAAGCCCAGGAAGAACAGCGAGCCGAAGGTATACAACGGATGACGGATGTAACGATAAGGGCCATTCTGCACCAGCTGGTGCCTCCTTCGCGTCTTGACGGTTGGCGTTATGTTGCCGCCCAAACTGGCGAACATCCAGTATAGGAGCGGCAGCAGGAGTGCCATAAGCGCCAAACCTACCCACCGTAACGCGACCGGCCAGTCGAGGTTGGCCCAGGCAATCAGCGGCGGATAAACGAGGTATGCCAGCATCGAGAGATAGAAGATCAGCGCGCCAGCATTGCGCAGGCGTAAGTGCCATTTATTCTCAGCCCCAAAGTCCATGGGTTTATCGCTGCGGTCAGCCTTGCCGCGGAAATATCCGGATATGCTGAAAGCTCCCAGAACGAGAACAAATGCAAGTAGCCTCATCAGTGTTTCTGTGTTCACATTTTCTCCAGTCGTAATTTAGGTACACCTAATTTACAGCAGGATACGCCTTCTGTCAACCCCGTGTTATAAGTTCCATGTCATGCAATTGATCCAGATCGGTAAAAACGGACCCAGGGTGCCGGCGCTCGGCGTAGGCGCCTGGGCCTGGGGCGACCGCGTGATTTGGGGCTACGGGCGCAGCTATGGTAGGGAAGACGTGCGCGCCGCGTTCAAGGCCAGCATCGACGCGGGGCTTACATTCTTCGACACAGCCGAGATCTACGGAACCGGCCGTTCCGAAAAGCTGCTCGGCGAATTCGCATCCGAAGCGGATGCCGAAATCGTGATCGCCAGCAAGTGTTTCCCCTACCCCTGGCGCTGGAGCGCCGGTTCGCTACGCAGGGCGCTCAGGCGCAGCCTGCGGCGGCTGCGGGTGCCGCAGATCCAGCTCTACCAGATGCACTGGCCGTATGCACCGGTGAGCATCAAAAGATGGATGCACGCCATGGCCGACGCGGTGGAAGCCGGGCTGATCAAGCAAGTGGGAGTTTCGAATTACGGCCCAAAGCAAACGGAGTTTGCTTATCGCACGCTGGAGAAACGCGGTCTGCATTTGGCCACCAATCAGATCCGCTACAGCCTGTGGGATCGCGGCCCAGAGCGCTCGGGATTGATGCAACTTTGCAAGGACCTGCAGGTGACAGTGATCGCGTACAGTCCGCTTGCGCAGGGGCTGCTGACGAACAAGTACAACCCGCAGCGCCCGGCGCCGCTGGGGCGCGGCTTTGGCCCGCAAACGCTGCGCGCGGCGAAGCCGCTGCTCGATGAGATGCTGCGCATCGGCATTGCGCACGCGAATAAGACGCCGGCGCAAGTAGCTTTGAATTGGTGCGTTGCGAAGGGCACACTGCCGATCCCGGGAGCGAAGAATGAACGGCAGGCGAAGGAGAATGCCGGGGGCATTGGGTGGGAGTTGAGCGAGGAAGAAGTGGCGAGGCTGGATGAGCTGAGCGCGAAGGTGTAATGGTCTCGTCTGTGTTCGTGTCGCATTCGTTTCCCCCTTTCCATTATTTGCTAGGCCATTTGTTATGCCCTAAGGGATTCCTCCCCCTCGCACCGCTTGGGGTCGGAATGACAAGTGAAGTAGTTTTCCAAAATTAATTCTCTCTGAGATTCAAGTATTTAAGCCATTGCGCGGCAGCTAAGCGCTTTCTCGCAATAACATGGGGCCGCCTTAAGCTCCAACAGTACCTGTCTTGACTTTTC
>JBOGUK010000141.1:0-2818 GCA_050695915.1 Anaerolineales bacterium | reverse complement strand
CACCCATCCAGCGCTCGCCATTTTGGCTTTGGGTGCGCATTCGAGCATCAAGAGCGAGTGCAACCAGGGGAAGCTCGGCTGCCGGATCGGCATGCGCCAGGCTGCCGCCGATCGTGCCTCGATTGCGGATCTGTGAATGAGCGATTTCGGGTATTGCTTCATGCAGGAGAGGAGCGTGTTCTTCTACCAGTTTGTCGGTTTCCGCTTGACTTTGCAGCGTCATCGCACCGATGCGCAACTCGCCATTTTTTTTGCTGATGAAGCGCAGGCCATTGATATGGTTCAGGTCAATGAGCACAGCGGGCTGGGCGACGCGAAAATTCATCGCAGGAATCAGGCTTTGCCCGCCGGCTAGCGCTTTTCCCTCATCCCCGTGTTGTGCTTTTAGTTCAAGCGCTTCTTCCAGTGTTTCTGGCGCGAAATATTCGAATGGGGCAGGCTTCATTTCGTGAGAGAAGCCCAATTGTAGTCTTGCCTAAGGGTGGAGCAAGTCCTTTGTGCAGACATTCAAACGGTGCCTTTGGTCAGTGCAGAATCGCTGCGATAAGCAGCTACAACTTGAGCCATGATGGCCAGCGCGATCTCTTCAGGCGTTTCGGCCCCGATTTCCATACCAATGGGCGCATTCAGGCGCTTCAATCGTTCTTCAGTGATTCCGGCGTTAAGTAGGCGAGCGCGGCGTTTTTTTTGTGTTTTCCGGCTTCCCAGCGCACCGATATAGAAGGCATCGCTCTTAAGCGCAGCAATGAGGGCCGGATCATCAATCTTGGGGTCATGGCTGAGCGAAGCCAAGGCTGTGTTGCTGGAAAGGAGAGCTTCTGCAAAGGCTGCAGGAGGCCAAGCCTGAATCAACTTATCCGCATGCGCAAATCGGTCAGCGGAACCGAATGCCTTGCGGGGATCGACGATGACGGTGCGGAAATTTTCGATTTGAGCGATCTTGGCGAGAGCAACTGCAATGTGAACTCCACCGACCATTATCAGCGTGGGCAAAGGGAGGATTGGATTTACGAATATTTCTTCATTTCCTATTTTCCGCGTGACTGGCTGTGATGCCCGCATACTCGGGTCCAGGGTAAGCGAGTCGGTCGCCGCAAGAACTTCTCCCTGGTCATTAAACAGAATTTGAGCTCCCAAGCCATCGCCTTCGATGACCGTGGCAATGGAGACAGGCAGATCGGATGCAATTTTGGGAATAAGTTTGCTGTATAGGAGTGTGATCACTGGTTGAACATAAATATCGATTTCGCCGCCGCAAGCCAGTCCCACACCCCAAGCTGTTTCGTCAGCGACACCGAAATGCAGCCGCTTCGGGATCCCAGTTTGGAGTACCTCACGAGCTGCCTGGACGACTGCTCCCTCAACGCAACCACCGCTGACCGAACCGACCATGGCCCCACCTTCATTCACGGCCATGGTAGAACCGACGCGGCGCGGCGCAGACCCCCAGGTGGAGATCACAGTCGCTAGGGCGACTCGGTTCCCGTTATTCAACCAATTTTCAAGGTCGGGTAGAAGTTCGCGCATTCCACCTAAGTTTACGAGATTAACTTTCGATTTGGCGTTTGATGCAGTCGAAGAATTCTCCGCTTAGCTTTTGCGTAACGCTTCCCATCATACGGGACGCAAGGCTTGCAATAGTTCCGAGAACATTTACATCTGCGGACCAATCCATGATCGTTGTGCCATTCTCGCCATCCCGCAGCTTCATTTCTGCGGTTCCGTCCACGGCGCTGCCTGGTGCGGTACCGTGTCCCTTCATCACCGCTCGGTTTGGAGCGTTCATTTCCACGAACTCAATATCGCCGGTAAAGCGTACCTTTAGGTTTCCCAGTCCAACCGAACCGATCGCTTTAAAGCGTTTGTTTTCCTCCACAACCTCCATGGATTCCAGGCCGGGTGCGCAATTTGAAACCAACGAAGGGTCGGTAAGAAAATCCCAAACCTTCTGTCTGCCTGCGTTTATCGTAGTAGTACCATTTACCTGCATGGTCGCCTCGATCTCATTTCTAAGATTTAATGCGCATAGCCAGTTAAGCTTACCAAAACAATATAAAAATTAGATCCTCAAAACAACAACTCAACTACCCGAGGATGCGTTGCATAAACACCGCGATAATTCGGCGGGAGCAAAATAGCGATCCGCGCCATGATCTCATCCGTATATCTTTGAAGAAATTCTGCTCGATTTTTTTTAGGTAGGGGCGGAATCGTAAAAGGATCTCCAACCACTATTTGGATGTGCGGCCGCCGGAATTCGCCTAATTGCTTCAAAGCAACCCGATCTTCGCTCCCAAAAATGGCCGCGGGAATAACTACCGCCTGGCTTTTAGCGGCCAGATAGGTTGCCCCTGGCTTTCCCTCAATTAGAGCCGCTCTGGGGCTCCTGGTGCCTTCCGGAGCCATAAAAAGGATGCCGCCGCGTTCCAGGCGACGCAAGACGTCTTTCAGAGTGCCAAAATCGGCGCCAAATCGCTCCAACCATAATAGATCCAAATGTTTCACCAGCCAGCGAAAGATCGGCCACTCCTTATATTTTTCAGCCACCACCAGGATCGTGTCCGGTCGGTTGATCAGAACGAACGCGTAGGCAGCATCCAGGCGCCCAAGATGGTTGGACACAACAATTGCTTTGCCACGCAAAGCCCGCAGCGTATCTAGGCCATGAACCTCGGTTCGGGTGATCAACTTTATGAGCAGTACGATTCCAACTCGAATCGCACGTCTTTTCAGACGGGTGAGCATTACGCCGTCCTTCGCCTCCGCTTCCCTGTGTAGGCCTTTTTGAGTTCCACTGGGTGAGCCGCCTGAGTTCGCA
>JBOGUK010000140.1:0-3071 GCA_050695915.1 Anaerolineales bacterium | reverse complement strand
GGGTCACCTGGGTCTCCAAACCGGTGCTTTGTTACTACGAACCCATCGAGTGGTTGGTGGAGGTACGCGTCCAGCTGCTCGTGCCGCGCGCGGGTAATCCGGATTGCTCCTCTGCGCTGCCCGCGGTCCAGTGAACCCCCCTCAACTTGCTTGACAAACTGAATAGTTCCCTTCACATCGCTTGTGATTTTGAGTATTAATATCGCCGTTCGGTTTGCGACTGGTGCAATGAGGTTGGAAAATTGTAAAGTAATCATGACCCCACCCACTCTCTTTGAAGGCAACAACTTTACTTTCCCCTTGCACCTAACTTCTTGTCGGATCAAAGCAGACCCCTTCTTTTCCTCTCGCTCAGGAGAAAGTCTTGTCAAGGTGAAGGGAGGGGGGGTGCAGCCCGCGGAATAATATCTTTATGAACCTTCGCTACCTCATCCCCCGTTTCATACGCCACGTCCTACCCGAGAAAGTGGTGAGGTTCCTTCTGTTGCGCAAGTGGATCATTCGTCCCGGCCTCGAAACCCGTGAGCCGCAATCTGCCGTTGAGCGTTATCAGACTGCCCACGCCGAACGCGGCCTTTCTCTTCAAGGCAAGCGGATCATGGTTTTCGGATACGGCGGCCGCTTCGATATCGGCTTGGCGCTGCTCGACTCTGGCGTCGGTGGCGCCGTCATGCTGGAGAAATACGCCCCGCCTGATGACGCCCACAATCGCCTTCTCCTCCCCCGCTACGAGCAGTACCTGTCCCTGAATGGCAGGGAAGTCCGCCCCGCTGGCAGCCGATTGTCGCTCCTTGAAGCCGACGTGCGCGACCTGAAGCCGGTTGATATACAGCCCTTCGATTTGATCGTCAGCAATTCGGTTTACGAACACCTTGAAGATGTGGAGGGTACTACGCGCGCCCTGTCCGTTTTGACGAAGCCGGATGGGCTCCATATTCACTTTGTCGATCTGCGCGATCACTTTTTTAAGTACCCATTCGAAATGCTTGCCTATTCAGAGCAGACTTGGCGCCGCTGGCTCAACCCAAGCAGCAACCACAACCGTTATCGCATCTGGGACTATCGCAAAGTTTTCGAGGGCTCATTCGACGAAGTGGAAATCACCGTACTCCAGCGCGATGAGGCCGGGTTCCGGAAGGCTCGCCCGCGCATTCGTTCCGAATTTATCAGCGGGGATTTAAGTGAGGATGCGGTCACTCACATTCGCATTGTGGCCGCAAAGCCGAAAATCAGGCTATAAGCAACTGTCCAATATTTTTTGGGCGCGCAGCTCCCAAGTGTGTTGGGCTGCCGTTCTCCTGCCTGCGCGCGCTAACGCCGCGCGCCGTCGCGGCGACCTTTGCAAGCTGCGTAACGCAGCTGCCCACGCAGCAACATCGCGGCTAGGCAACAAAACGGCATTGCTCTCGTTAAGCACCTCACGGAAAACCGGCAGATCGCTTGCTAGCAGGGGCCTCCCGCAGGCCAGATACTCGAACATTTTTAGCGGGCTGGCATACGAGGCAATATCTCCTCCAGAAGAACCCGCCACTCCTTTGCGCCCATGAGGCATCAGGAAGACATCACAAGCAGCCTGATAAAAAGGCAGTTCCGAATTGGGAACAAACCCGGTAAAGTGCACGTTGTCCAAATCTTCGGCCTGCCGTTTTCGCCGCTCAACGTCCTCCGCCGTACCGCCCACAAACAAAAACTGTATTTTTGGGAGCTTTCGGGCCACGCTCAAGATTAATTCGATGCCGCGGCCGGCATAAAGGTGACCCGTATATCCGGCCGTGAAGGCTTCACCAAGCCCCAAACGTTTGCGTGCGGACTTTGGCGTGGGCAGATTTGCATAACGCTCGATATCCACGCCATCCGCGGCAACAAGCAGCAGGTTCTCTCGTTTGGGAAACCGAAAACGCTTTTTTAGTTCGCGGGCCAGTGCCTTGGTTATCGTGACAAGGAGGTTCGCCCCCTGCGCATCCAGGAAACGTCGCGTACGCCATGGACCCATGGTCCCCGTGGGTAATCCGTGCAGCTCGAACACCGTGGGCACGCCGCGCCTTGCGCTCAGTGCCGCTGCTTGCGGCAGCCGCGTATAAACCAAATCCGCGCCCCACGTTTGCGCCGCGGTCACCGCGGCGTGCGCAAAATCGTATCGCCGCAACCATGGATGGCTTGGCAACCACCTTAGCTCAAATCGCCGTTTCAATCCGTAGTGACGAGAAAGCTTCCTCCACGGCAGCCCAGGATCTTTACCGGGAACGAAAACGATAGTTTTGTGCCCAAGCCCGCTGAACGCCTGGGCCATTTTCATGAGTTGGATACTGTTCGCGGTTTGTGCAGGAATGTTGCCGTGGGCAACTACGACGATTTTCATCTAAGAGGGCTGAGCAGCTAGGCGCAACCGAATATCTTGCAGAACTTTCACAACGGCTAAACCAACGGTAAAAATATAGTAACCCGAAAGCAATGCAGCAAAGGCCACGACGCCAAAACCCGAAAGCAGAAGTATCCCGATCACCTTGAACACCATGCCAATAAAATTAACTAATGTAGGATAAACAGGTCGATTAAATGCCAACAACGCCGCGCGATTCCAGTAAAAGATATTCGTGAAACCAAAACCAGCCAAAAGGATCACCAATGGCAAATAAGCGGAAAGGAATGCTTGTCCAAATAACAACAGGATGATCCGACTGCCAAAGATCATTAATATTAAGGTGACTGGCAGAGAATATACAAGGGCTAATAATGAACCGCGCTGCAACACGCTGTGAACACTTTTCCAATCGTTTTGTGCAACCGCGCGCGAGAGTTCCGGATACGTAGTGGAAGGTAGCGGGCTTACAGGGATCTGTAAGAATCCGATTAAATTGCGGGCAATTGCATAAATTCCTCCGGCCGCATTACCCAGAAAAGCATTGACCCAAAGATCCTCACTGTCTTTGTATACCAGACTTATCGTCGCGCTCGCATTCGTGCTGAATGCAAAAGTAAAAAGGCTTCGTCGATCTGATTTCAAAACGCTTAGTGGAGTACGCCTCCATCCCCCTCCCCATTCTTGACCAGCTGTGCGCTAAGCCATGATT
>JBOGUK010000139.1:0-6901 GCA_050695915.1 Anaerolineales bacterium | reverse complement strand
GCGCGAAGAGTGCGCTGCGCGGGCCGATGATCACGGGAAGCTGCCCGGCGCGTGCTCGCCGCCAAGTATCGTAGCGCTCGCCCTCCGAGAGCTCGGAATGGATCAGTCCGACTTGATTCGCAAACCGCTCGAGGAAGCGGCGAGCGGTTTGCGGCGTGAGCGCGATTTCGGGAACCAATACGATTGCCTGACGTCCCATCGTCAATGTTTTTGCAACGGCTTGCAGATAGATTTCCGTTTTTCCCGACCCCGTTACACCGTGTAACAAAATAGGTTTTGTTTCTTGCCCCTGCTGAGACAATGCAAGCGCTTTATGGACGTGCTCCCAAACTCTTTCTTGGTCCTCGGTTAACTTTGGGGGCTGACTCGCATCATAGGTTAGTTCGTCGAGAGGATCACGGAAAAGCTCTCGCTCAGATAAGCGAACAAATCCCAACCTTGCAAGCGTTTTGAGATCTGCAGAATTTCCACTACTTTCCTCGAGGAGCCAGCTTGCGTCGACCGGTCCAGTTTCATTTTCAAGGAGTTCCAAGATTTTCTCCCGGCGGGCCTGTGCGGCGCCGCGGCCGAGTTTCATATCGCCATCAGCATTCGTTCGCTCGACTGTTCGCGTTATTTTTGGGCGCACGGAGGGAACAGGGGCGAGCGGCCCAGCCTCGACAAGTCCCTTGTGCACCAACGCGGCGATGGAGGCGCGCCAGTTCTTGCGCGGCAGTGCGCGCGAGATTTGCCGACTGCGCAATGGACCGCGCTCGGAGAGAAGCTTGAGCAGGCGCTTTTGTGCGGTAGGTAGCTCGCTCTCCACTCGCCTCGCTTCCTCCGAGATTGCATATTCCACATCTGAAAGCTTGCCAATCCCAGGGGGGAGCATGAGATTTACACACGCTGCTAAAGGCGCAAGCGTGCTGGCGGCGAGGTTCCTGGCGAACTGCAGTTGCAACTCTGTCAAAACGGGTAATTCATCAAGCAGGAGCTCAATGGGTTTCGTTTCGGGAACTTCGGGTTCGAGGACGCGTTCCAGAACAACGCCTTGCACGCGGCGCGGTCCAAAAGGAACTAGTACAAGATGTCCGGGTTTCAGCCGCCCTTCAAGTTTTTCAGGCGCGTGGTAGTGAAAGACCCCAGAAACTTTTGGGACATTTACTGCAATGGCTAAATATTCAGCCATTGCAGGTTACGGCATGAAGCCGATGAGAACTTCGTTCTCGAAGGCGATGAAAATAGCGCGATTAGGAGTCACTGCGAATGCGGTGACTACGCCTTCAGGCAACTCGTTGACATTGCGGAACTGGCGCACGAGACTCAGTCTCAAGCTGAATTGATAGACCGCCTGGCTGACAGGATCGAGGGCATAGACGGAAGGTTCCGGTGGTTCGGTGATCTGGATCTGCGAAAAATGCGCGCCTTCAATTTGCGGGCCATTCTCCTTGCCGGGGCGAGAATCAGTGAACCCAAATGGATCCTGGCAAGTTGTCGGAGCGTCAAGATCCTCACTGAATTCGCAGACAGCCATGTGCCCATCCAAGTCAAGCAAATACAAATTCCCTTCTTGCAATGCTAAATCAAGCATGCTTTGCATCTGCGGCACCTCCGCGCCGAAGAAAAACCGCGGTTCATCCACAAAGGAAAATTCTTCGCCAAAATAAATCCACACGGCGTTAGTCAAGGGATCGAGCACGTACAGGTTTCCGTCTTCGACACTGATGGAAACCGGATTACCCCAGTTGCTATCGGGCGGCTGCAGCGCAACAGCCAGCGGGCGTTCATCCTGGAAACAGTAAATCAGATTCCCGTTGGCATCCATGGCCACCAGTGCGGCATCCAGTGGATTCCCGCGCGGCAATAGAGCCAGATCGATCAAATCGCTAACGATGAACGCACCGTAAGGTCCAGGTTCACAGTGAAAACCCTCGTCCCATTGATATCCGCCGCCGGTGAGGAAGGCATGTTGGATCTTTCCGTCCGTGGAGTTGAGCATGTATAGGTCCGTATTCGTTGCGACGATACGAGTGAGGTTCATGCTTTGGGGTAAGTTTTCAAACAAGGCTGGCTGGAAATCCACGCGCTGGATGGCATCCATTTCGTCCAGGGCCTGCCTGGCCTGCGCCAGCAATTGAGCGGCCGCCTGGTCATCTTCCTGATAGAGCACGGCGCGTTCGGCGTAGAACTGGGTGACCTCCCACGCCTGGCGCACTGCTTCCGAATCCTCGCGGGCTGCGGCCGCCGCAGCGGCGCTCTGGGCTTGAGCCAGGTAATTGGTATACAGCTGCCCGCGACCAACCTGGAGGTAGATCACTGAGACCAGGACGACTACACCAAGAGGTACCAGGGCTGCGATTAACCCCATCGTTTGCGGCGGCAGATTGAACACTGGCTCCTCGGGTAGCATGCGCAAGAGGAAACTGCGCAACGGAGGCAGCAGGCGCTCGCCCAAAGGGGCCAGGCGCGCCGAAATTTGTTGACCAACGGGCAAATTTTGCTGCAAGTCGTAAACCTGAGCTGGATGATCCGATATAGGGATCGGTCGTAATACATCTTCAGCCACGTCCGGACTCTCGATCTCTTCCCAGGCCTGCGGTGAGTCCGGCTGGGGAACAGCTTTGGGTGCATCCTGCCTGGTTGCGGTTTCCGCGGGTAGTTCCGCTCCGCTCAACAGGCGAAGCTTACCGTCTCCAGCCTGGCTACTCACCAAAACCGCTCGCAGGTCACTGCCAGCATCCGCCAAAAAGCGACGGCGCAGGGTAGTCATTTTCTCCCCCTGAACATCTGACAGCGTCTTCTCGCTCCAGCCCGGGGGGAGTTCGGGTAGAAGAACTAACTGGTTGCCTTTCTCAAGGGTTAACTGATGAAAGCGAATATTGGTGTTCTGGCTGAGCCCCAACCCGCGACCTGAGGTTTGCGGATCGTAAAAATGCTCGATGCCCTGTGACGACAACAAGAACCCATGCACAGCACCGCATTGAGCCAGAGTAACCAGTTCGCCGCGGACGACCAGCATGCTGAGTAAGGCGAAGCCCATCTGCCCTTTTTGCGCTAATTGTTGGTTGCGTTGCACCAGATATTCATTCATGCGTTCCGCTTGCCGGCGCAGAGCCGATGTGATGGCGCCAGAATTGCGGTAGTAGCCCTGGGCCATATCTTTGATTAGGCTAGCTTGATGCTCCGGGCTTAGCTCGATCTCGGACGAAAGAGTCAGCTGCAGGATCAGGAAATCTTTGCCGCGCCCGCGCGCCGTGCGCCGCGGCGGTTCCATTGCATGAACACCCGGCAAGTAAGGTTGGTCCTGCCCAGCGCGTCGATGCAAGGGAACCACGAGAATGTCAGTTAACTTTGTCATGTGGACACTGGAATGGATAAGAATTCACAAAAATTATACTGGTAAAATTTTTAAGGTCTCTCCGCAAGTTGAATCCCCTGTCTGAAAAAGAAAATAACATCGCCGGGAACGTTATGCAATTGGAATTGATTCGCAATGCGAACGATTGGTCCTCGTTGGCTGAGGAATGGAATGCGCTGCTCTCCAAAAGCCATCTCAACACACCTTTCCAAACGCATGAATTTCAACGCAGTTGGTGGGAAGGGCTTGGCGGCGGCGAATGGAAGAACGCGGAATTACTTATCGTCATCGCGCGCGGAGGAAATAGCGAACTACGGGGAATTGCTCCACTCTTTCATACCGAAAGCAAGTTGCTCTTTATCGGCAGCCACGAGATCGCAGACTACCTTGATCTCATCGTACGGCCCGAAGATCATGCGGAATTCTGCGACCAACTGATGGCATTCCTGGCAGACACAACGGACATCCAGCGGGAAACCCTCGAGTTCTACAACTTACCTGATGATTCCAAGACTCCTAATTTTTTGGAGGCCGCAACCCGTTCAATTGGTCTGAACTTCAAGATTGAGCAATTAAAGGCGTCGCCATACATTCAAATTCCTGCCTCGTTTGAGGAATTTCTCGAGAGCCTGGCAAGCAAGCAGGCTCATGAAATGCGCCGTAAGGTGCGTCGGGCGGCTAAAAATCCGGCCCCGATCACAGTGGAAATCGTCAGCGAGGCGAGCCAATTAGAAGAAGGTCTGGAACATTTTTTTGCACTCATGGACAAAGATTCTGAGAAAGCCGCTTTTTTGCGACGTGATGGAATGCGCAAACAAGTCGAGAATATCGCACGAGCGGCTTTTGAAGCAGGATGGCTTCAACTGTTCTTTTTAAAGAGTGGACCGCGGCGCATCGCGGCGTATATGAATTTTGATTACGGAAAACGCATCTGGGCCTACAATGCGGGTTTCGATCCTGAATTTGCTTACCTTTCTCCAGGGTGGTTGCTGATGGCAGAAATGGTGAAGTGGTGTATTGCGAACAGGCGCGAGGTATTTGATTTTATGCGCGGGGCAGAGGATTATAAGTATCGCTTCGGGGGGATCGATCGATATGTCAATAAGGTGACGATAAGTCGCAGATAATCCAGTTTTGTTACACTCATTTCCTTGAGTGGCTTAGAGGATCCCTTCACTTCGTTCAGGGCAGGCTCCAGCGATGGCACACGTGGTGGGAAACATCTAGTCACGAATAGATTCACGCAGCGCAGCGCGAGCAAGTAAACGCGTGGAATCCAAGGTGGGCAAAACAGAAACTTCGGGGTTAATGAGCAGTGGAATTTCGGTGCAGCCGAGGATCACGGCGTCGCATCCGCTGTTGGCAAAATTTTCAATCAGTACCTGAAAATACCTGCGCGTATCGGGGAGCAGCAGACCATAAATCAATTCCTCGACGATGTATTGGTGAATACGCCTGCGGGTATTTAGATCGGGCGTTTGCCAGCGAACGCCGCGCGGTTCGAGCTTGCGTGGATACACGGGGCCTTCCATGAGGGGCTGCGTTCCAAGCAAACCTATCTTCTTATAACCTTGCTGCTCCGCTTCGATTGCCACTTCCTCGGCAATGTGCAGCCAGGGCAGCGGGGATTGTTCGATAATGGGATCGATGGAAACGTGAATTGTATTATCGGGGCAAATGAGGAATTCGGCGCCTGCGGCGGCCAGCTTCCTGGCGGACGCCAGGATCACTTCACTGCCGATATCCCAGCGCTCAGCATCGGACGGTTTCTTGTAATCGTTAAGGTTGAAGGTGTGCATCGTGACCTCAGGATGCTCGTACATCCCGAACCAGTCCTTGCCCTCCTGGCAGATGGTACGATAGCACAGCGCGGCGCCTTCGTAGGAGACGCCGACAATGCCAATATGTTTGGTCACTTCTGCCTTAGTTTCTTAGTGCTTTGTTTAGATCTGCCGATTATTCTCGGAAGATGCGTACGCGGCGATTGGGTTCCTTGCCGTAGGAGTGCGACACCAGCCGCGATTCCTGGGCCATCTGGTGCTGCAGACGGCGGATATAGGAAGAAGCCGGAGGCAATTCCACCCAGCGCTCGCCGTTCAATACGGCATTGATGGCCTGCTTGGTGCTGTGCAATTGCTCATCTACACTGGCGGCTTCTTCCACGTGGCCGGGCAGATCGAAGAGCCCAATGAGGAAGCGCTCCATTTGCGTGACTGTATTGGCTCGCAAAACGTGAACGGGCATGCCGCGCTGCTCGGAGTCCACGATAGTGCGCTGGCGCTTGCGATAATATGAACGCAGCGTGACCAGAACATCCGCTTCGTTGGGCGTTTTGACTGTCACCACTGGGACGCCAAGTCGTTTGGCGGCGTTGGCGAGCCGGTTGTTGGCAACTCCATAGGGGTAAATGCGTACGGTCTGCAAACCGTTCGTGCGAGCTGGGGCGCTTTCCGTGGCCAATCTTGCATAGGCTTCTTGCGGGATAGGTTGAATTTCAGTCTCAACCATTTCGCGCCTGCGCGGCCCCGAGGTGTGGCTGGATCGCGTTGGGCGGCGGGTTGGTTCGGGCGCTTTCTTGATCTGCACTTCGCCGTGTTCGTCGCGCGTGCGGATCTCGGGTTGCATCGGGTAGCCGCGCAGCAAAGCGTCCACGGCAGCGGCCACGTCGCGGTGCACCGCAAATTGATCGCGGTGCTGGATTTCAACCAGCACATCAAAGGTTGGCGGCGAGCGGCGTTCGAGGACGGTCTTCTGCGTGCCGCGACGGCGGGCTTCCTCGTCTGAAAGAGTTACAGATTCAACTCCGCCGACCAAATCCGACAGGGTGGGATTGAGCAGGAGGTTTTCCAGGGTATTGCCGTGGGCGGTGCCGATCAGCTGAACGCCGCGTTCGGCGATCGTGCGAGCCGCCATGGCTTCCAGCTCGCGGCCGATCTCGTCGATCACGATCACTTCGGGGCTGTGGTTCTCCACAGCCTCGATCATCACTTCGTGCTGCAGCGAAGGCGTAGCGACTTGCATGCGCCGCGCCCTGCCGACGGCAGGATGCGGCACATCGCCATCGCCGCCAATCTCGTTGGAGGTATCCACAATGACGACGCGATTGTTTTCAGCGAGAATGCGCGCGGCTTCACGGAGCAACGTAGTTTTACCAACGCCCGGGCGACCGAGCAAGAGCAGGCTCTTGCCTTCCTCGATCAGATCCTGGATGATGTCGATCGTGCCATAAACAGCGCGACCTACGCGCAGAGTGAGTCCAACCACATCGCCGCGGCGATTGCGAATGCCGGAAATGCGGTGCAGCGTACGCTCGATGCCGGCGCGGTTGTCTTCATCGAAATCCCCCAAGCCCTGGACAACATACTGAATATCCGCTTGTGCCACCTCGCGGTCCACGAGCACCACTTCTTCCGTGGTGAGGCGAGAGGTCGGCACGCGCCCTAGATCGAGGATTACTTCAAGAAGATCCCCGCTGTTGTTGCGCTCACGCACGGGCGCCTCAATATACTTGTGCAGTACGGCGAAGAGGGCGTCCAGGTCATCGGTAATTTGGCGTCTGGTCAT
>JBOGUK010000138.1:0-7461 GCA_050695915.1 Anaerolineales bacterium | reverse complement strand
GTGTAGGAGTCCCCGTAGGCGGGCGCGTGGGTGTATTGCTTGGCGTGAACGTGGCTGTGGGTGGAGATGTCGGACTTGGAGTAAGGGAGGGTAAGCCAAGGTGTGCGCCGAAGGCTGCCCCTGCGCCTGTGAATCCAAGAAAGACGAGAAAGCCGCCTAATAGAACCGCCGCGCTGAGTGAGTAACCAAACATTGTGGGCGGGCGAAACCCCATTAGGGCCAGCGTGACTGTAGCGCAGAGAGTGGTCCAGGAGAGATGTATCGCGAAGAGGACAAGACCGTCCGGCCAAAGGTGCGGTACCCCGCTGCTTAACCCAAACCCCGCTATGCTCAAAGGGACATAGAGTCCGTAAGCTGCCAAGAAACTGGGAACTTCTGAATTGCCACCTTCCCTTACCGATGTCGCTGCAGTCAACGCACCGGAAACTGCCAGCAGAACGATGGCAGGCCATTGGAGTTGCGCGTGATTTGAGGCCTGGTGCAGGCTCGCGGTTTGGCCCGCGGCGGCCAAACCAGCCAGCCAGCCAGTGATAAAAACGAATAGTGCTCCCAACATGAACCCTGCCAGGCTGCGAGCGAAGTGACGTCCGGATCCTAGTGAGGTACCCAAGGCCACGCCAACGACGGGCGCCATGGGCGGGGAAATCATGACGCCCAGCAGGAGTAAATAAACGGAATCGAATAGCAGGCCGGAGGCAATTACAGCGCCGGAAAAAAGTGAGTAAAGGAAAAAGTCGAAACTGGGGGAAGCTCTTCGAACAGCTTCTTCGAATGCACGGCTGCGCTCGTCGATGGTAAGTGGCCCGAATAAACTTCGTTCTGATTGGCGGCGGCGCGCGGCAGGAAGCTGCGGGTCGTTATCCGGCAGGGTTTCGTGCGTAGGGATCTCCATATGAATAAAAGTGGGGCTTTGAAGTTATTATACAGGAGTGAAAATTTATCCACTCATCCTCCTTGCCTTATTGGCAGCTTGTTCCTTTGGAAACCCGGCCATGCCGACTGAAACACTCCCGTTGCAGATTGACCCAACATCGACAAATCCGCCAGTTCCATTAATCATTCTTTTGAAACCCGCGGGTTCAGGTGCTGCTGTGGCAGAGATAGCGGCTGAAGTAGCCTCCGGCTACGCGAGCCGGCGCGGGATGCGCTTCGAAGAACGAGACAATTTAGATCCCGCTCAGGCGCCTGCAGAACTGGCAAAATTGATCCTGCTTGCCCCAGACCCAGGCGCTCTGTCCATTGCGACATCTCTTCCCAACGTTGCAGTGATCGCGGTCGGGTTCGCACCAGATGGCCAAGCTGCCAATCTCGTTTCATTGGCGTCCTCCGGAAGTCCTGAAGAGGTGGCGTTTGTTGCTGGTTACATGGCGGCCCTCACTGCGGAGAATTGGCGAACCGGGATGATCTATTCTCCGCAAAGCGCACACCTTGTAGACGACTTCATTAGCGGTGTCGAATACTTCTGCGGCCTTTGCATCCCTGCAGCCCCACCGGATCATGAATATCCGCAGGCGTTCCAGGCCCAGGACGCGCAAACCTGGCAGGCGGCAGCGGACGCTTTATTGGGGCAATCCGTGCGAGTAGTTTATTTGAGCCCCGAAATGGAATCCGGCGGAGCGGCTAACTATCTGGCATCGTTTGGAGTCTTGCTAATTGGGTCGGGTGAACCTCCAGCAGACATTTCTGCCAATTGGATTGCCAGCGTCGGTGGTCATTCGATTGACCAATTGCGCGAACAACTGCCTGCGCTTTTGGACGGTCAGACTATCCAGATAAGCGCGATCGAACTGCTAAATGTTAACCCAGCTTTCTTGAGTGATGGCCGTCAAGCATACGTCTATGCGCTGATTTCAGACCTTTTGGCTGGCCTGATTACTCCAGGTGATCCGCTCCAAGGCAATTAATTATCTGATTCTTGCAATGCTCCTTGCTTCGTGTTAGACTCTTGCAAATCCAAAGTGGGCGCTAGCCCAACAATCTATCGAGGCAAATGCCCAACCCCATTCCTCAGGAGGAAGAGAAAGTATGAGCAAGAAACTGTTTACTTTGCTTGCCCTGCTCGTGGTTGCTTCCATGGTTCTGGCTGCATGCGCGCCAGCTCCGGAAACCCCGACAGCGGTAGAGCCTGCGGCTGAAGAGCCCGCAGAAGAAGAACCCGCGGAAGCGACTGCCCTGGTTTGCCAGGTGACCGATGTTGGCGGTATCGATGACAAGTCCTTCAACGCCACCGCCTACAAGGGCATGACCGACGCCGAGGCCGCCCTTGGCGTGGACAGCCAGTTCCTCGAGTCGCAGGAGCAAGGTGACTACGAGACCAACATCAATGCCTTTATCGAACAGGGTTGCGATTTGATCGTCACGGTTGGCTTCCTGCTCGGCGATGCAACCTACGCCGCTGCGGATGCCAATGCGGACCAGAAGTTTGCGATCGTTGACTTCCCCAATTCTCTCGATGAGACCGTTCGCGCCAATCTCGTTGGCTTGCTCTTCAATACCGATCAGGCTGCTTTCCTGGCCGGTTATGTTGCAGCTGGCAGCACTCAGACCGGCACTGTGGGAACATTCGGCGGCGTTCAGATCCCGCCCGTAACGGTATTCATGGATGGATTCTGGTATGGCGTGCAGTACTACAACGAGCAGCATGGTACCAACGTGCAGGTGCTCGGCTGGGATCCTGCAGCGCAGACTGGCTTGTTCACTGGTAACTTCGAGAGCACCGATGACGGCCGTACCTTCGGTCAGAACCTGATTGACCAAGGGGCCGACATCATCATGCCGGTTGCTGGCCCCGTTGGTCTTGGGACTGCAGCCGCGGCTCAGGAAGCAGGAACTGTCTGGATCATCGGTGTTGACACCGACTGGACCGTAAGCGCTTCCGAGTACGCAGACATCGTTCTTACCTCGGTTCTCAAGAACATGGATGTAGCCGTTTTCGACAGCATCCAATCTGTGCTGGATGGAACCTTTGCCGGAGGCAACTACTTCGGCACGCTGGAGAATAACGGCGTCGGCATTGCTGGATCGTTCCCCGAATTGCAGGCAGACCTGGATGCAATCACTGCTGGCATCATCGCAGGTGAAATCCAGACCGCACCTTAATTTAGGCAACAACAGAACAAGAAAAGAGCCCGGCTAAAAAAGCCGGGCTCTTTTTTATACCTGACGGAAAAAGGCCTCATGGTAGAATGCCCAACGCCCCACGGTATGCAGATCTCAAGAGGTGAGCTTCATGGCGCCAGTGCTTGAATTGCGCGGTATCACTAAGCGTTTCCCCGGAGTTCTCGCCAACGATAACATCAACCTTGCTTTGGAAAAAGGTGAAATCCATGCTTTGTTAGGGGAAAACGGGGCAGGAAAAACCACCCTGATGAACATTTTATACGGGCTTTATCAGCCGGATGCGGGTGAAGTCTTCATTAAGGGAAAGAAAACTAAGATCCATGCGCCTACCGATGCAATTCGGGCCGGGATCGGTATGGTTCACCAGCACTTTATGCTGATCCCGGTTTTCACCGTCGCAGAAAATGTAATGCTGGGGGATGAAACTATTGGGCCGGGCGGAGTTTTGGATCGAGATGAAGCGGCCAAGAAAATTCGTGAAATTTCCCAAAAATATCGTCTCGACGTGGATCCCGACGCTTATGTTTCCGAGTTGCCAGTTGGCGTGCAGCAGCGCGTGGAGATCATCAAATTGCTTTATCGAGAGGCGGGCATTCTTATTCTCGACGAACCCACCGCCGTGTTGACCCCGCAGGAGGCCGATGAGCTTTTCAAAATCATGCGCGGTCTCGCGCACCAGGGAAAGTCAATCGTGTTCATCACGCACAAATTGCGAGAAGTGCTTGACGCGGCTGACAGGATTACAGTGATTCGACTGGGCAAAGTGGTCGGCACAACTACACCCAAAAAGGCTGATCAGCATAAGCTGGCTTCAATGATGGTCGGGCGGGATGTGTCGCTTCAAGCAGACAAGAAGGCCTCAAAACCCGGCCAGGCTATTCTCTCAGTAAGAGACCTCAAGGTCCTTGACGATCGCAAGCAACTGGCGGTGGACGGCGTCTCTTTTGAAGTTAATAAGGGCGAGATTCTGGGCATTGCTGGGGTACAAGGGAACGGCCAGACCGAACTGGTCAGTGCTATCACCGGTCTTCGCAAGCCTTTTTCCGGGAAAATTACCTTCGCCGGGAAGGACATTACACACCTGGGCCCAAGAGAAATCACCGAGCTTGGATCTGCTCATATCCCGGAAGACCGCCAGCGCCACGGCCTTGTGCTCAATTACCCGGTGGCCGATAACCTGGTTCTTAACTCATACTACCGAGAGCCTTACGCCCGTGGCCTGATTCTGCAGGAGAAAAAGATCCTTCAGAGGGCCCAGGAACGCATTGATAGTTTTGATATCCGCACGCCTAGCGCGCGGACCCCGGTTGGGAACCTTTCGGGTGGAAACCAGCAAAAGGTGATCGTAGCGCGCGAATTAGCTAGACCTGTAAAGCTGGTGGTTGCATCTCAGCCGACCCGTGGTCTCGATGTCGGTTCAATTGAGTACATCCATAAACAGTTGATTGCCCGTCGCGACCAGGGAGCAGCCGTGTTGCTCGTTTCCTCCGAGCTGGATGAAATCATGCAGCTGGCAGACCGTATTGCGGTAATGTTCCGCGGCAAGATCGTGGATGTGATTCCCGCGAAAAAGGCGAACAAACAACAAGTGGGTTTGCTCATGGCTGGTGTAAACTCAAAAGGAAAACCTACCGCGAAAAAGAAGAGGAAATAAACCGATGGCTGATTCCAGAAGACCGTCTCCAAGGGAACCTCGCACAGACAAGAGCGCTGTTCAGGTATTTTTTGAAGAAATAGCCCAAGCGCCACTGCTCGTCCCTCTCCTGGCAATTCTTAGCGGTTTGATCCTGGGTGGGTTGATCGTCGCGCTCACAACCGAAGAGGTCTACACTGTCTGGCGGCAATCCCCGCTCCAGGCCATCGGTGTTGGCTGGCGGGCAGCGTGGAGCTCCTACTCGGCGCTCTTCAACGGTTCGATTGGAAATCCTTCGCGCATGGTAGCCGCCCTACAAAGTGGGGAGGCCGCGGAAATCAGGCGCGCGTTTAATCCCATCCTGGAAAGTTTAGTCAAGTCAGTCCCTTATATTTACGCTGGTCTGGCGGTTGCTCTTGGTTTCCGTGCCGGATTATTCAATATTGGGGCCGAGGGGCAGCTTTTCGTAGGAGCGATCTTTGCAGTGGTAGCCGGATACAGCCTCACTGGATTGCCTGCCATCATCCATATTCCGTTGGCACTGTTGGCTGGCGCATTGGGGGGCGCACTTTGGGGGTTTATCCCGGGTTTCCTTAAGGCGAAAACCGGCGGGCACGAAGTGATCAATACGATCATGATGAACTACATTGCCTTTCGGCTTAGCGAATATCTGCTGCGTGGCCCGCTGCAGCGCCCTGAATCGTTCAATCCTGTGAGTCCATTTATCCAACCAAGTGCCGAATTGCCGCGTTTCTTCGGCGACCCGATTCGCTTTCATCTCGGTTTCTTTATTGCCCTCTTCGTTGCTTTCCTCGTCTGGGTATTGCTCTTTAAAACGCGCTGGGGATTTGATTTGCGAACAGTGGGCGCGAACCCGGATGCCGCGCGCTACGCTGGGATGAACATTGTGGTGGTCACCATCGTTGCCATGAGTTTGTCAGGGGCTCTGGCCGGACTGGCTGGAACAGATCAAGTGCTTGGCGTGAATCACAATCTGGCTTTGGCGTTTTCATCAGGATATGGCTTCGATAGTATTGCCCTTGCCTTGCTCGGGAAAAGCCATCCTTTTGGCGTTGTGTTGGCTGCCTTGTTATTTGGTACGTTGCGCAACGGCGCGATTCAGATGCAAGTCTCCGCAGGCATTCCAATCGATATCATCTCGATCATGCAGGCCATGATTCTTGCGTTTATCGCCGCGCCGGCCATCATCCGAACTATTTACAGACTGCGGGTTCCCACGACTGTAGCGGAAGAAATCCGCGTCCGCGGCTGGGGAGGCTAATTTTGACTTCAACCACTACGGTGATCAAGCCAACTGTTCAGTTTATTTCGCCCACGCGACGCTATGTGATGGGAGGTGTGTTTATTGCCATCGCGGTCGTCATTTGGTTCTTCTTTTCGCGAACGGTTGAAGCGGGTGCTCAGACAACGTTTGGCCTCAACTTGACCGGGGCACCTGTTCGACTCCCTGACTGGGTTTTCAACAGTGCCGGCATGTTGAATATCTTGTCCATACTTTGCGCGGTGCTAGCAGGTTACCAGCTCGCCCGCGGCTTTGGAAAAAAGACGAACCTGGTGCTGGCGCTTGTGGTTGGGATGTTTGTTTTTGGGTTCCTCTCCTGGGCGGCTTCGGGCGCCGCCTTGAATCTAGCCGGCTTGTTGCGGACAACCCTAGTGCGCTCCGTACCGATTACTCTTGGCGCCTTCTCCGGCATACTGAGCGAGCGGGCTGGCGTGGTTAATATCGCCATTGAAGGGATGATGCTTACTGGCGCCATGGTTTCGACCCTGGTTGGGAGCGTCACGAACCTTTGGATCGGCTTGTTGGCCGGCATCCTTTCCGGAGCGCTGCTGGGGGCCATCCATGCGGTTTTATCCATCAAATATAAAACCGATCAAATCGTGTCTGGTACGGTGATCAATATTTTCTCAATTGGGATTACTTCATATATTTCTGCGAAGTTTATGCAGCGTTATCAGGAGTTGAACAGTCCGGGAATCTTTCCCAACTGGCAGGTTCCAATCCTTTCCGACATACCTTTCATCGGCCCTATTCTGTTCGATCACAAATTGTTCTTCTACTTGTTGCTCCTGTTCATGTTCCTGCTCCATTTTGGCTTGTTCTACACGCGTTGGGGGTTGCGCTTGCGCGCAGTAGGCGAGCACCCGAAGGCAGCGGATACCCTCGGCATCAATGTCTTCCGCACGCGCTATATGGCAGTGATTCTGGGCGGGATGATGGCTGGGCTCGGCGGTTCTTATTTCACGTTGGGCTCCGTTGGCCGCTTCGACGAGGTGATGACTGCAGGACGCGGATTCATCGGCCTTGCGGCTATGATCTTTGGCAACTGGCGCCCGTTTGGCGCCTTTGGCGCCGGCCTGCTGTTTGGTTTCGCCGATATGCTGGCTACGAACATTGCCATTCTCGGAATTCGCATTCCTTCGGAATTCCTGCTGATGACGCCATATCTTGCCACCATGATCGTGCTCGCCGGTGTGGTGGGCCGTAGTCAGGTGCCAGCTGCTGACGGAAAACCGTACGAAAAGGAATAACGAATCGAGAAAACATTAAGAGGCGCGCTATGGAGTGCACCCCATAAAGTGGACACAAAAAGAAAGGCCCCGCTGTAAGTTAGAGAGACTGACACCTCAATTCAAAGGGTGTCAGTTTCGTTTTCAATTGTATACGATGGTAGTTGTAAAAGTCG
>JBOGUK010000137.1:0-8561 GCA_050695915.1 Anaerolineales bacterium | reverse complement strand
TCTCCAAACCGCAGGCCATGTTCTTTCTAACCCTACGTTTTGCTATCCCAGCAGAGGACGGTATGACTTCCATGCGACCTCAGTTTCAACCCTTAGAAAACTATCCGCAACTATCAGACGACGAAATGCAACGCCGCGCCTCCGAATTCTTCGCCGCCATCAAAACCCGCCGCACCGTTCGCGATTTCTCCTCCAAGCCAATTCCCCGCCAAGTCATCGAAGATTGCCTGCGCGCCGCTGGCCACGCGCCCAGCGGCGCCAATCTGCAGCCGTGGCGCTTCGTCGTTGTTTCCGATCCCGAGGTCAAGCGGCAAATCCGCATCGCGGCCGAGGAGGAGGAGCGTGTCTTCTACGAAGAGCGCGCGCCGCAGGAATGGCTGGACGCCCTGGCGCCCCTTGGCACGGATTGGCGCAAGCCGTTCCTGGAAACCGCGCCATGCCTGATCGCCATCTTTGGCCAGAAGCACAGCATCGGCCCGAATGGGAAACGCGTCAAAAACTATTACGTACAGGAATCCGTCGGCATCGCAACCGGTTTCCTGATCACCGCTCTCCATCTGGCTGGCCTCGCCACGCTTACGCATACGCCTAGCCCCATGGGCTTTCTAAATAAGATCCTAAATCGTCCAGAAGACGAACGCCCATTCCTGCTCCTTGTGGTGGGACATCCTGCCGGGGATGCGAAAGTGCCGCTGATACAAAAGAAGCCGTTGGAGGAAATCGCGATTTTCATTTAAAGTTGTTCTCCAACGAGCCGCCCACAATTGCCTTTCAAATTTGAAAGTTGTCCTGAAAGACCATTAGCTGCAAATGTTTTGCCGCATAATGTGGTGCAATATCTTGAATGTCTCACATGAAATGGGTATAGCCTTGGGAGGAAGCATGGAAAACGTTGCCAGCGGCGCAATCGAAATGACCTGGGATCCCAACAGCCGTATTGCGTTTATTTCCTTCAAAGAGGAAACTAGAGCCACGGGGAAAGATGCCCAAGTTCTGGTAAGTGCGCTTACCCAGTGGATCGGGGGACAACGCATTCCGTTTGCGCTCATGGGCGATGGCGGAAAGCTCAGCGGTGTGGACGCTGATTACCGTAGGGAGTGGGGTAACTTCTTTTTGCAACATCGTGATGATTCCTATATAACGTTTTTTAATATGAACCCGATTATTCGCATCGCCGCTGGGATGTTTGGTCTTGGCACCGGCCTCCGCTTAAAACCATTTGCTACGGAAGCTGAAGCTCGTGCGTGGCTTCGCCAGAAGGGCATCGGCGCATAAGCAATAGGTTAACCGCGATGAACATATGAGTAAGACAGACCAGCGCAGCGTAGGGCCCACTTTCGACGATATATTCGAAGTAATGTCTGCTGCTTCGGTGGGCAATACGGGGGCAAGGGTATATGTGCCACCCGATGCGACGATTGATGACCCGGCCACGAAATTCGCTATAGCCCTGAACCTTCTACTGGATGATCTCACCACGCGCACCTCGGACTATGCCGCCGCGCAGAAGATCATTGAGCTGGAGAAGGAGCAGCGAGAATCGGCGGAGATGTTTCGCGCGCTGATGGAAGCGGCGCCCGATGCGCTTGTGATCGTGGACCGTTCGGGAACGATCAAGTTAGTTAACTCGCAGGCGGAAAAGACCTTTGGATGGGGGCGAGGGGAGCTTGTAGGGCAGCATCTGGAAGTCCTCATCCCTTCGCGCTATCAGAAGGTACACCCAACGCACCGCGCCGGCTTCTTTGAAAACCCTCATCGGCGTCCGATGGGTAAAGATCTCGAATTGTATGCTCTTCGTAAGAACGGTGAAGAGTTCCCCGTTGAGATTAGCTTGAGCCCATTCGAAACACCTGAAGGGACGCTCGTTACCGCGGCTGTGCGCGATGTAACCGAGCGTAAGCAGACCGAGATGTGGGCTCGCAGAGCAGAAGAACTTGCCCGCTCGAATGTCGAACTCGAGCAGTTTGCCTATGTCGCCTCACACGATCTGCAGGAACCGCTGCGCATGGTATCCAGCTACATGCAGCTGCTCGAAAGCCGCTACGCCGACAAGCTCGATGAGGATGCCAAAGAATTCATCGACTACGCTGTCGACGGCGCAAACCGTATGCAGCACCTGATCCAGGCTCTGCTCTCTTATTCACGCGTCGGCACTCGCGGCAAGTCCGCGGAGCCCGTGGAAAGCAACGAAGCGGTCAAAGAAGCATTGCAGAATTTGAAGGTTCCCGTTGAGGAACGCAAGCCCAATGTAATTGTGAGCGATCTTCCCGTCGTCATGGCCGATAAGGAGCAGTTGGTCCAGGTCTTCCAGAACCTCATTTCCAACGCGATCAAGTTTAGAAGCAGGAAACGTCCTGTGATACGCGTAGATTTCAAGGAATCGAATGGGTTTGCCCGCTTTGCGGTCGCCGACAACGGTGTGGGATTTGATTCCAAACACGCCGAGCGCATCTTTGTCATCTTTCAACGTCTCAACTCGCGGGAACAGTATGATGGCACGGGCATTGGCCTCTCGATTTGCAAAAAGATCGTCGAGCGCCATGGCGGCCGCATCTGGGCAGAATCTGAACCAGGGAAGGGCAGCACATTTTTCTTCACCTTTCCGCTGCCACCCCAAGGGCTGGATTGGGCTAAGATTAGCAGGCAGGCGGCGGAGACCGTCGAGGAAAGGGCAAAAAGATTAATATGAGTTCCGACGTTTTGATCCAGGAAGCTCTTCGCGTCCTTACCTCGATTTTATGTTTCTTCATTGCGGTTCAACTGGGCGGCCGCGAGCTCACGGAGCCTGGGGATCGATTGGCGTGGAAGGCATTCCGTATTTGGTGGGCTGGCCTGGGGGTGACGACATTCATTTCCGTACTGAACGCCATTCTTCCTTTGTTGGGGATAACCCAACTCGCGGTCTACTTGGCAATTACCCAATTAAATATCCTGGTCCTATGCATCGCCCTTTGGGGATTACTCTCCTACCTTATTTATCTTTATACCGGCAAGGTAAATTGGACTCGCTACTTGGCGGTCTTCTATTTCCTTTTCTTCCTGGCTCTGGTTTTTTATATCCTTTCCCAGGAACCGACCTCCGTGGTTGTGGAAGGCGGCGTGGCGTCAATCCGCTATGCGCGCGAGCTCGGCCCGGCATACATTTTGGCTCTAACTCTGGTCCTATTGGTTCCGGAGCTTTTGGCAAGCCTGGCCTACTTCAGTTTTTATTTCCGTGTTAAAGAACGAACCCAAAAGTACCGAGTATTGCTCGTTTCCGCTTCGATCTTTGTTTGGTTTTCCAGTCCTTTGGTCGCCCAAGTCCTGGATATTTCCGATTTGGATTGGTGGCAGTTGGCAAGCAGGTTGATCACCTTGAGCGCTGCGCTCGTGATTTATTGGGCCTACTATCCGCCAAAATTCCTGCAAGAACGCCTGCAAGTCGCCCCAATTTAAGAGGTCCATATGGTTACCGGACAGCTGGTTCCGATCAACATCCTTTTAGTGGAAGATAATCCTGGGGACGTTCGTCTGACGCAAGAAGCCTTCAAGGACGGCATGCTGCACAACAATCTACACGTGGTTGTGGATGGCGAGGCCGCCATGGAATACCTGCAACGCCGCGGCCAATATCAGGACGCCGAACGCCCCGACCTGATCTTGCTTGATCTCAACCTTCCAAAGATGAACGGACGCGAGGTCTTGGCGGCCATAAAAAATGACCCCGACTTCAAGCGCATCCCAGTCGTTGTCCTCACTACCTCTCAGGATGAGAAAGACGTCCTCGAGAGCTATAAGAATTTCGCCAGTTCCTACATCGTCAAGCCGGTCAACATGGAAAAGTTCATCAAAGTCGTCGCCTCTTTCAAACAATACTGGCTCACCGTTGTAAAACTGCCGACAACGGCCTAACCCCATTTTCCACGTAGCGGCTAACCACGTAGTGGCGGGGTCTCCCCGTCCCTCAGACACGACAAACCTTAATTCATCCCCGTTGGTAACTCCGAATCTCCGCGTACGGGCGGGGGTCTCCCCGTCCCTCAGACACGCCGCAACCTAAACCACCATCGCGGGAGCAATCGGGTCCACACGTAGCGGCGGATTTGCCATTCCCTTCCTTGTCCCCAACCCCCAACCGGAGTATATTGCCCACCATGTCCAACATTGACCACATAATCCGGAAAATCAACAAAGACCTTGTCCCTCAGTTCGAGGAGAAACTTCGTTCCTACCTGGCTGACCAGGACAAAGACTGGCTCATCGAGCAGATCGTCCGCCTCACCCTCGACGCGCATTCCCTGAAAGAAATGGACCGTAAGATCAAGCAAGACATCATCGCCAGGAACCGCGCCGAGAGGCTGGAACGCGTACGCTCCATGGCGCTTGATCGCGCAAAGCTGCAATTATTTCTAGCGGAATATCAAAGCATCGGCCGACCCGAGTTGATCTCGCAGGGTTTCCTGGCTGCCAGCGCTCCGGAAAAAGGCACTGACCTTATCAAGGAATTATTCCGCACTGCCAAGGGTAACGAACTCCTCATGCGCGCAAAGGACATCCTTTTTGCTCTGCTCTTCGGCGACGAATCCAACGGCACGCATTTCGAGCGCAACCAGCAAGAGCTGCTTACGTTCACCATGCCGCGCTTCAAGTCCGCAGCCCTCGATTTCATGAAAGCTTCCACCGAACTCAGCGCCCTGGGCACCTGGCAGGATCCGGATTCTGTTTCCAACGACAGCCGCGCCGACAACGTGATCTTCGATGTCGAATACGGCGATATCGAAGACGAGCTCATCGGCGACGGAATCGTTCGCACTCTGAGCCTGATCAACAACCTCGAGGTCAATGAACAAATTCTCTACGCTCGGATGATCAACCTCGAACAGAGCACGCTGATTGAATAGGGATAAAGTGGCGATTTCGCCGCTTTATCCCTATTCGTCTTTCTTGTCATTCCGAGCGACCATTGAAAGTCACCACCAGACCGCAGACTCAATAGAGCGAGGAATCCCTATGGCCATCTCTTCGGAATAACCATCAATCGCACGATTCCTTCCCCCAGCGCGCCGAACCGCCTCCGATTTAACCTCCAACCTTAAACCTTAAACCTTAAACTTTAAGCCTTAATCCTTAATCCCCCATCGTCTTATAATCTCTCGCATCATGCCTCACTTCGCCATTCTCACCGGCGGCGGCGACGCTCCCGGCCTCAACGCCGTGGTCCGCGCGGCCGTCAAAACTGCGGAGAATGATTACGCCGCGACGGTCACCGGCATCCGCAACGGGTTCGAGGGATTGCTGGACGCGGATGGGCTCATCCCGTTGTCGAGCTCCGCCGTCGCCGACATCCAAGCCAAAGGCGGCACGATCCTTGGCGCCGCCAACCGCGGCAACCCGTTCGCCCGCCGAGTGATCAAGGATGGCGTCGAAACGATCGAGGATCGCTCCTCTATGGTCGTTGAACGCATCAAGGACCATAAGTTCGACGCGGTGATCGTCGTCGGCGGCGACGGCACCCTCAGCATTGCCCGCGAATTGTTCCACATGGGCGTTCCCGTGATCGGCGTGCCGAAGACGATCGACAACGACGTCGGCGGCACGCAGGCGAGCTTCGGCTTCGATACCGCACTCAACGTCGCGGTGGAGGCCATCGACCGCTTGCGCACCACGGCCGAATCGCACCAGCGCGCCATGGTGCTCGAAGTCATGGGGCGCAATGCCGGGTTCATCGCCCTGCACGCCGGCCTCAGCGGCGGCGCCGATGTGATCCTGATCCCGGAGATCCCATTCCAAAGAAAAAAGATTATCGCCAGGATCGAAAAGCGAAAAGAATTGGGCGACCGCGATTCGCTCATTGTGGTTTCTGAAGGCGCTCGCCCAGCCGGCGGGGAGCAGGTCATCAGCATTCCCGGCGACCAGCTGCGCGTTCCGCGCCTGGGCGGCGTAAGCAATCAGGTGGCCGATTTCATCCAGGAGGATTGCGGACTGGAAACACGCGTCACTATCCTCGGGCACATCCAGCGCGGCGGCACGCCCACCGCCTTCGACCGCTGGCTCGCAACCCGTTTCGGCGCGGCTGCCGTTCGGTTGGCGGCCGCGGGCGGCTTCGGCCGCATGCTCGCCTATCAAGGCGATGCCATCATCGACCTCGATCTCGCTGAGGCGTTGGCGCAACCAAAACGCGTTGACCTTGGCGGCGACGCTGTGCAAACAGCTCGGAATTTGGGAATATCGCTCGGCGACTGAAGTACATGGTTGGAGGTTGAAAGTTTAAGGTTTAAAGAGGGACGATGGTATCAGTGAGTCGGTTTGAGGATTTGGAATGTTGGAAGACAGCCAGGGAATTGGTCAGGCTTGTTTATAAATATTCTGAAAAAGGCGGATTGGCGAAAGACTACGGGTTTCGTAATCAAATCTGCCGCGCGGCCGTTTCCATAATGAGTAACATCGCTGAAGGTTTCGAATCTCAAACACAGGGCAAATTCACGGACTACCTGGGTCATGCCAAGGCATCAGCCGGTGAGGTTAGGTCTCAACTTTATGCAGCGGTGGATCTGGGTTATTTGTCAAAGGAACAATTTGCGAAAAGCTTAACTTTGGTGCAAATGTGCTCCAAACAAATTCATGGGTTGATCAGTTACCTGAAATCGATTCCAAATTCCTACCGCATCCGCGAAGAGGGAACCGAATACCAGCTGGATATCGACCAGCCTTAAACCTTCAACCTTAAACTTTCCTTTAAACGCCAAAGAGCCACATCGTGGCTCTTTGGACTTGCTGTTGCGCTGCGGCAACCGCTTATCGCTTTGAAACGAGGAGGGTTGCCGCAGCGCGTAAGGTACTACTACTATCCATGGGCAACACCTCCTCTGCAATGGAATAGCGTGGGGGAGGGGTGTGGCATTCCTGCCAACCGCGAGTATCGCATATTCGGAGACAAGTGTCAATTCGCCCCCAAGCAATCTCCCCCACCGATTGTTTTTCTACGCGAAGCGTTTTTCGTCGTCGCTGACGTCGAACTCCAGCATTTCCCCCGTGGCGATGAATACGGTGCGTTCGCAGATGTTGATCACGCGGTCGGCGAAGCGCTCCAGGTTGTGGCAGGCCCACAGCAGGTGGTTGAGCTGATCCACGCTGCCTGGATCCTCATGCATTTGCTTCAAGATGGTGGGCTGCACCACATTGAACAGCGCGTCCACTTTGTCGTCGTCCTTCGGCAGCGCCCGCGCCTGGTCCGGCTTGGCGCTCACGAAGGCGTCCAGTGCGCGGTGCAGCATGTCCACGCCGATCTCGGCCATGGTCACCAGTTCCGGGGGCGCCTTGAGGCGCGACTCGGCACCCAGGTTCAGCGTGATGCGGGCGATGCCCTTGGCATAGTCGCCCATGCGCTCGAGTTCGGTGATCACTTCGAGGATGGCGGTGAGCGTACGCAGGTCGCGCGCCATAGGTTGCTGGGTGGCGATCAAGGTGATGGTACGTTCTTCGATCTCGAAGCGCTTGTCGTTAATGCGGCTGTCGCTGGCGTAGATGTCTTCGGCGGCGGAAACGTTGCGGTCTTTCAAGGCGCGCACGGATTGCAGGGTGGCTTCCTCCACCATGCTGCCGAGCAGAAGCACTTCGTCCAGCAGTTCGCTTACTTTGCGTTCAAGAGTCTCGCGGGTCATGTTGTACCGAAGTTTTATTATACAGGTGAATTGCTTTTCCCATTTTTATCGCTCGGTTAACTGATTGTTTCCGCTTGATGTGCCCCAAACGTGCTTTTAATGAGTGATGTGCTGCAGTTGTACTGCAGCCACGCCCCGCAGTACAACTGCGGGGCATCCTGGTCGCACGGTTAACTGATTGTTTTCCGCCTGATTTGTATCACTTTGTTCTTGTTAACACCCTGGTTTAAAACTGGTAAACTTGCATTGTGAGTGAAAAAGTTGCCAGCCCGGCGATGCAGCGCTATGCCGCCGAGGTGTTCCGCATTCAGCAGGACGAGCCGCAGGTTTCCCTTTCGCACCTTGCGGATCATGTTGACTCCTCTGCGCAAGCGATCGCCCGCATGGTAAAGCGCCTGACCGATGGCGGCTTCGCCACCTACGAGCCCTACCGTGGTGTGCGCCTCACGCCGGCGGGCGAAAAGATCGCCATGCCCTCGCTGCGCCGCCACCGCCTGGGCGAGGTCTTCCTTGTTAAGGTGATGGGCTACGACTGGGCCTCTGCCCACGATCTCACCGACACGTTCGAGCGCGGCATGAACGAGGAATTGGAAGACCGCATCGCCGATCTCACCGGACACCCCACGCATTGCCCGCACGGCGAGCCCATTCCCACCAGGGATGGAGCGATCGCTTTCCCCAAGGATGCGCCGCTGGTAAAGCGCGAGGCGGGTACCAAATGCCGCCTTACGCGCGTGCGTACGCACGATATGGATAAGCTGCGCTACATCGCCAACCTCGGCCTTGTGCCCGGCGTGGAGTTCACACTGGTAAGCCGCGCCCCGTTCAACGGCCCGCTGCGCTTGCAGTTCGAGCGTAACGAACAAGTTATTGGTTACGAATTGGCGAGCAGCCTTTGGGTGGAAAAGATCAAGTAGCGCA
>JBOGUK010000136.1:0-10054 GCA_050695915.1 Anaerolineales bacterium | reverse complement strand
ACATAATGGCAATTGAGGCTCAAACGGAAGAAACCTTAGACCTTCCAACCTTAAACCTTAAACAACTACTTGCCTCACGCGGGCATTTGAAGCCCAAAATAGAACCTTCGTTGCTGGCAGGGGATGACGCTGCCGAGGGCGGCTGCGGGGTGATCGGGATGGCGAGCACGGAACAGCTGCCCGCCCGCCACATGCTGCAATCGCTCACCCAAATGAACAACCGCGGCAACGGGAAAGGCGGCGGCATCGCCGCCGTGGGGTTGGTGGCCAAGGAATTCGGCGTTAGCGATGAGATCCTTCGAAATGACTATTTGCTCGCGGTCGCCTACCTCGATGCGAAAGCCCGCGCGGATGTTGAGTCCGTTTTTATCGATCCCGTCTTCGACATCGACCATGTGCGGTTGCAGCCGCATTTGCACGATTACTCTCAGGTCGCAGGGCTTGAGGTGCGCCCGCCGGACGTCGTGCAGTATTTTGTGCGCATCAAAGCGGAAAAACTTCAAAAATTCAAAGATGCACACGACCTGCACAACCTGCCTCAGCGCGCCGTTGAAGATGAGTTTGTCTACCAAAACACTTTCAAATTGAACTCAATGTTTTACGCCTCCCTGGGCGAGAAGCGCGCCTTCGTGCTCTCGCATGGGAAGAATCTGTTGGTGCTGAAAATGGTGGGTTACGGCGATGACGTGATCCGTTACTACCAACTCGAGGACATGCACGCTCATGTGTGGATCGGCCATCACCGCTATCCCACGAAGGGCCGCGTCTGGCATCCGGGCGGCGCTCATCCGTTCATCGGGATCAACGAAGCCCTCGTGCACAATGGCGATTTTGCCAATCACGCATCGATCAGTGAGTATCTCGCCCAGCGCAATATCTACCCACTGTTCCTTACTGATACTGAGGTCGCGGTGCAGGTCTTCGACCTGCTCTATCGCACGTATCACTATCCTCTCGAATACGTCATCGAGGCGTTAGCACCGACCACCGAGCGCGATTTCACGCAGTTGCCTGAGGACAAACAGCGCATTTACTCCATGCTGCAGCGCAGCCACATGCACGCATCGCCCGACGGGCCGTGGTTCTTCCTCATCGCCCAGTCTGATCCGGTGGAAACAGGCGGCTTGTACCGGCTGATCGGTATCACGGACACCAGCATGCTGCGCCCGCAGGTGTTCGCCTGGCAGGAAACCAAACAGGATGGCGAGCGGGTAGCCATCGGGTTTGCGGCATCCGAAAAACAAGCTATCGATGCTGCACTCGAAAACTTGGCTGCGGAAGACTCGCGTTTCTGGTCGCGGGGCGATCGATACTGGAACGCCCGCGGCGGCAGCCACACCGACGGCGGCGCGTTTATGTTCAGTGTTCATGATGACTACGAAGCGAGTGGCTCGCTATCTAAACCAAAACTCGTGTTGACCGACAAATTCGGGCGCCCTGTTCCGCAGCCGAGCGGCACACCTGCATATAAACCGAATGGGCGCGGGAGTTCGATAACCAACCTTCCCAATGAAACGGCTAGCGGCGTGTTCGCGTGGTTCACCGAACGCGTGCCTGGCTGGACATATGATGACGCTTTGGATTTCTTTGCGGGGCTGGAAAAATCCGTGGACGCTGACGCTGGCAGGCAGCGCGCTATCGAAACACTTAGTCCCCTCATGGACCGCCGGTATCCAACTGGCGACCTGCGGCGCAGCAGCCTGCTCGCGCTCGTCGATCAAAGCCTCGGGCGCGTGGTCGAACAAATCCGGGATCATCCAACGGATGACTTTGCCTTTCACGCCTTTGACCGCGGCGTGCCAGAGCCCAAGAGCGAGGCTCAGACTGTCCTTGTCGACGCGCGCGGCTTCCCGGCGCAAGGTGATGATTCATTGGGGCGCGAGGTGCAGCGGCTCGTGAGCGCTGGTTTCCGCAAGCTGATGCTCGTTCACACCAAAGGGCACCGCTTCATAGGTAACGGGTTAGGACCTGAAACGGGTCCAATATCATTGGACGTTTTCGGCTCCCCCGGTGACTATCTGGCCTCTGGCTTGGATGGCGCGTCTGTTACCGTTCACAACAACGGGCAGGATCAGTTGGCGCAGATCATGAAAGCAGGCAAGCTGGTGGTTCACGGCGACGTGGGGCAAACCTTCATGTACGGCGCCAAAGGCGGCGAGGTGTACGTGCTTGGCAACGCCGCTGGGCGCCCGCTGATCAACGCCGTCGGGAAACCACGCGTGGTGATCAATGGCACCTGCCTCGACTACCTGGCGGAGTCTTTTATGGCTGGCGATCCGTTGAACGGTGGCGGGTTCGTGATTTTGAACGGGATCACCTTCGATGAAGGAGGTCACATCGCCGAATTGGATACGCCGTACCCTGGTGGGAACCTGTTCTCGCTGGCTTCCGGCGGGGCGATCTACTTACGCGATCCACATGGCTTGCTTGGTGAGGACCAGTTGAACGGCGGAGAATTTGCGGAACTTACCCCCGAAGACTGGGTGTTGATCGAGCCTTATCTCAAGGAAAACCACAGGCTGTTCGGAATCCCAATCGAGCGTCTGCTTCAAGTGAAGGGCTCAGCACGTGCCCCTCGAGATGTATATCGTAAGATCCGGCCTAGCGCCGTCCGCGCCTTGCAAGCAGAGGAAGCCTGGGTTACAACAGCTAGAAGCAAGGTGGGGGTTGGCGGCGGTAGGCATCAGTAGCGAGGCAAGAATTTTCGATTTCTTTCGCGAATTGTATAATCACAAACTTGTTTCCCATTCGGGCACTCATAAATCCGCTTAATCATTCATGAGATCTTGGGTAAGCCATTTCTCAGCAAAGCACTTAGTTTCGCTGGCTTCAGCCAGCGTTTTGGTCCTGAGCGTTGCGCACCACCAGCTGAAATTTTGGGGTTTGCCTTGGCCAAACCAGCTGCTTCTGGCCGCGGTGGCGATTCCTACCGCGGCATTTCTTATCGTTAAAGTGTTGCAACCTGTTTGGGCTCAACTGGCGGGAATTTCAAAGAAACGCTGGATCCCCTTTCTGATCCCAGCGATTATCCTTGCCGCGATAATCTCCTGGAGGGTCTTTATTCCACCGATAGTTTGGCACACGTTGGAAATATTTCCACCTTCCGGAGAGCAACAACCCGAGGTACAGCTCCTTGAGATCAAGGATTCACGGGGTAGGAAAGTTCAACCTTCTGGTGTTAGGCATCTGGGAGATTGGCTAATCCGTGACAATGTCTTTGTCCCAGCGGGAACTGGCGGAGAACCGCTTAGTCACACATTCTATGGGCGGATTGATAGACCGGTTCTCCTAACCTTTGCGACCTCGCCGTCTAGTCCCGAGGTCAAGGTAGCCCTGGACGGAAAATCCACGACGATAGACCTTGGAGGGCAGACAGGCGGGCAACGAGCTGTGGAGTTAGCTGTCGGGTATAGATTTGGTTTAGGCAGCGGAGTTATTATTGCTTTAGTCTATCTGCTGGATTTCTTAGCACTATTTGTTCTCTTTGCTTTTTTTTGGGCGATCCAGGAGATTGTTCAACCTGCACACACTCAGTCGCACCCGAAAGCGCAGGGGGCTACTGCACAGCACGGCAGAAACATAGGAATTCTGCTTGGCATCGGCGTGGCGTTGCATGTTGTCAACTACTTGGCCGTGCCTCTTATTGTTGTGGGGGATAGCACCGTGTACCTTAACGGTGCCGTGCATTGGCTGAGTTATTACAACTTGGATGGGGTTCCCGCCGCCAGAGGGCCGGGGATGGCCATGTTGTTTATCCCAGTGTTATGGGCATTTGGGAGAAATGCGTGGGCCGTGAAGTTTTTCTTGCACGTGATGGCGCTGGCCTGTGTTCCTCTTGGCTATTCACTAGGTTGGCAGATCAGTGGGAGGCGTTGGTTCGCGTTGCTGGCCGGTCTCACGGTCGTACTGACACCCGATTTGTACTTGTATTCAAACCTGGTGATGTCTGACATCCCTAACATCCTGTTGGGATTGCTCTTCATGGTTCTACTGATCCAGTCGATGAAAAAATTCGAGGTGAATTGGCTGATTGCTGCTATGATAATCGGTTCCTTCGGTGTCTTAGTTCGCCCCGAGAACATTCTGATGTTTGCCATCGGTGTTTTGTTCCTTATGGGGAAGGGGTTATGGGATTTGAAGACAGCAAAGGCAAACGTCAGCCATTTGACAGTCAAGGACCTGGGGCTGAGACTTGGGTTGACCACCCTTGTGGGAGTGATTCCACTCCTGTGGTGGGCATCGCATAATTACCGCGTGCACGGTTTTTTTGACCTCAGTAATCATGCCGGTGACGCGCTGCACGATGGTTGGATCTATTTTGGTGAAGCTAGTCATTTCTCCATAACCGATCCCGATTCGCAATCTGTGCAACTCATCGCCAGCGCTTTTCTTAACGACCCGAGACCTGCTGACGACCGTGATCCGCCAACAGCGCACTGGGTTTCGACAGCGCTAACGAACGCAGGTTATACAGAGCAACAAATAAAAGACATTCTCGTCCAGGCTTCCATTGATTCAATTCTCAACAAGCCTTCGAGGTCAATCGAATTGTTGTTCCTAAAGTTTCGGGAAGGATTTGCGCCCGAATCACTTGGCGCATTTACTTTTCCGTTCCTGCAAGAGGAAACAAGGTTGCTTGCTTTGAAGGCGGTCTACTTTGACGAAGAAAGCTTGAACATCCCTTGGCTGATCAGCGTCCAGCGTGCGGGTTATCAACTCATGGATTTTTGGTACGAGAAAGGTCCCGCCCAAATTTGGATCTGGATTTGTCTTGCCCTGCTTCCGCTAAGTTTGTACAGGCTGCCCTTCTTTCTTTGGGCAGCGCTGGGAATAATTACATTAGTACGAATCATGCTTCCTACTGTGCTAAGCCTGCCTCACTGGAGATACATCCTTGCTGGGATACTTCCTTTGCAGATATTGGCTTTGTATACGCTGGCGTCATTAGCTTTGATTACGCCTGTCATATTCCAGCACTGCCAAAAAGTGCAAGTTGACGCCTCCACCCGCTGATCGATCTCACATTCCCCTTATTTGACGCCGCAGCTTAATCGGGTAGTATTAGTTAGTTAGGCAAACTAACTATCTATGAATTCCCACCCCGATATTCACGACCGTCTGATGACCCTTTTCTCGCGCCTGGAAGGCCTCGAGCTGCGCCGGGCGCCTCTGTCGAAAAAGCTCGACCTCAGCATGGCGCAGTTCGGTATCCTGGCGACCGTCCAGCGTAAGCCGGGGTTGCAAGTGCATGAGGTTGCCAAGACGCTGGGGGTTAGCACGCCCACCGTCAGCGTGGCCATCCGCAAGCTGGAGAAGCAGGGCTGGCTGCGCCGCCAGGATGACCCCGAAGATGGGCGCGCCGCGTGCCTGTTCCTTAGCAAGAAAGCCAGTTTGATCGCGCAAAGAGCAAAGGCCTTCCGGCGGAAGCGAATCAACGAGTTCATGAAGGCCCTCACCGATCAGGAACAGGACCAACTTTTGAATTTGCTGGAAAAAGCCATCAGCCATATCGAAAAGAAACATTCCGCCAACTAAACGTTGGCGGGGAAAGCAACTAAGTAGTATGAAGAAAATGTTCGATCGTCTCGTAAAACGCGTAGTGGAATACGTTAAAACTCACAAAGCCATCTCGGTCATCGCCGGTATCGCGCTCATCGCCGTGCTGCTCATTGTCCGTGCGGTGAGCGCAAGGGCCGGTGCGCAAACCGCCGGATTGCAGACCCAGGTGGTCGCGCGCGGATCGCTAACGGCCACCGTGGGCGCCACGGGAACCGCCCGCGCCAACAAGAGCGCGATGCTTACCTGGGGTACTTCAGGCATCGTTGAAGATGTTTTTTATCAGGTAGGCGATGAGGTTGTGAAAGATGAATATCTTGCCAGCCTCGAATTAGCTTCGATGCCGCAGAACGTGATCCTGGCTTATGCAGACCTGCAGGCCGCGCAGGATGCACTCGAGGCCTTCCATGACTCCTATGCCGACCTGGGGATCGCCGAGGCGCAAAAGGCTCTCGCCGACGCTCAGGATGCCTATGAGAATGCCCAGCGCAAAGTGAATTCCGTGACCACGCCTGGCAAGGCTGTTGATATTGATCAAGCCTTCGCCAATATGGTGCTGGCTGAGGATCGGTTGGATAAGGCGCGCGACGATTACGAACCTTACGCCAACAAACCTGAATCCAATCTTGTGCGCGCCAATCTACTTTTGCGGCTAACCGAAGCGCAAAAGGCCTACGACAATGCGGTGCGCATTTACAACAGTTTTGCCAATCCCTCGAACCAGACCAGCATTTCGGTCGCCGAAGCCGAAATGGCCCTGGCTGCGGCGCAGCTGGAGAAAGCCCAGCAAGATTACGAAGAGGTGCTCGATGGGCCCACCGCGGAAGCGCTGGCGGCTGCCGAGGCCCGTGTCACCGCCGCCCAGACAACCATCAACCTGGGAACCATCAAGGCTCCGTTCTCGGGCATCGTTTCCGACGCGTATCCTGTCGCCGGCAACCTGGTGTCAACGGGTGATCTTGCGTTCACCCTGCACGATATGAGCCGCTTGTTGGTGGACGTGGAAGTTTCAGAGATTGACATTAACCACGTAGCCGTAGGTCAGCAAGCCCTGATCACTTTCGATTCGGTGCCTGACAAGGAATACAGCGGCGAGGTGATGGCAGTTGCGCTGGCAGGCACGGTGACGGAGGGCGCGGTGAACTTCCGCGTTACAGTGGAACTTCTTGACGCTGATGAACTCGTGCGTCCAGGGATGACAGCCGCCGTGAATATTATCGTAACTGAACTTGAGGATGTGCTCCTTGTCCCAAATCGGGCTGTGCGTATTTTGGATGGCCAGCGTGTGGTGTATGCAATGCGAAACGGCGGGGTGGAACCCGTTTCGGTCACCTTAGGGGCATCATCAGAAACTCACAGCGAGCTTCTAGGAGACGCCATCCAGGCAGGGGATGTCATTGTCATCAATCCGCCTACAACTGTTTTTGATCCTTCGAATCCGCCGGGCGGGGGCGGAGGTCAATTCCTCTTCGGAGGGAACAACGAATGATAGATTGGGTGGTTGACGCGAAAGGCCTCAAGAAAGTTTACAAAATGGGGGATGTTGAGGTCCACGCGTTGCGTGGGTTATCCATCAAGATTAAAAGAGGCGAAGTGGTCGCCATCATGGGTCCTTCAGGTTCGGGCAAGTCCACCCTGATGAATATCCTCGGATGCCTGGATCGTCCCACAGCCGGCGAGTACTTCCTCGACGGTGAACGAGTCTCGCAGCTCAGCGACGATCAATTGGCGGATATTCGCAACCGCAAAGTCGGTTTTATTTTCCAAACTTTCAACTTGCTGCCGCGGGCCTCCGCGCTGGCGAATGTGGAACTGCCAATGCGCTACGCCGCCAACAGCAACGGACGAATTGAACGTGCGCGGGAAGCGCTCACGGCAGTTGGCTTAGCCGATCGCGTCGCCCATCGCCCAAACGAACTTTCCGGCGGGCAACAGCAGCGCGTCGCCATCGCTCGTGCGCTGGTGAACAACCCAGCCATGATCATGGCGGACGAGCCGACGGGTAACCTGGATTCCAAATCAGGCAATGAGATCATGAAGCTGCTCTTGAATTTGAACAAGGAACGAAATGTTACGCTGATTATTGTTACCCACGATCCGGAAATCGCCGCCCGTGCCCAGCGGATTGTCACCATTCGTGATGGAGAAGTGGTGGATAAATGAACCTGCTTAGCTCCGCATTCATATCGCTGGAGAGTTTGACGGCAAACAAACTTCGTTCAGCACTTACGATCCTTGGCATCGTGATTGGCGTAGGCGCGGTGATCGCTATGCTCTCTATCGGTCGCGGCGCCCAGGACACGATCACCGGCTCAATCCAGGACATTGGTACGAATTTGCTTTTTGTAATCTCCGGCGGGGAAGACGTGCGCAATGCCAAGCCGCTCACCCTTGCCGACGCCGAATCCTTGCAGGATGGCTTCCAGGCGCCATCGGTGATTGGCGTCGCGCCGCTGATGCAAGGCACGGCGGAAGTGTCTGCCCTGGGCGAATCAACCGGCACGACCCTAGACGGGGTGACGCCGATTTATGAACAGCTGCGAAATGCAGCCGTAGCAGAGGGTGAATTCATCAACGAAACTCATGTTCTGGGTCGCTCGGCTGTTGTCCTTCTGGGCACAGATGTGGCCGAGACCTTATTCGGCCGCACAGACGGGCTTGTTGGAGAAACTGTGCGCATCGAAGGTCATCCTTTTCGTGTAATTGGCGTGTTGCAGGAAAAGGGCGGATCCGGCTTTGCCAACGAAGATGACCGTGTCCTAGTTCCACTGAGCACGGCCCAGTCGCGCCTTTTGCGACGCTCGACGCCAAATCGCGTCGATATGATCCTGGTGCAAGCGATTAGCGCGGAAGCCGTGCCGCAAGCCAGCCAGGAAGTGGCTGATATCCTGCGTTCCCGGCATCGCACCCCGATAGGCGAAGATGATTTCACCATTTTCAACCAACAGGATTTCCTGGATACCGCGGAAACAATAACCTCGGTGCTCACCATCTTTCTTGGCGGCATTGCAGCCATCTCGTTGCTGGTTGGCGGAATCGGCATCATGAACATCATGCTGGTCTCCGTGATCGAACGCACGCGCGAGATCGGCTTGCGCAAAGCGTTGGGTGCGCGCAAGCGCGATATCATGATTCAATTCCTGGCCGAGTCCTCCATGTTGAGTCTTGTCGGGGGACTGCTTGGCATCGTGCTCGGCTGGCTCCTTTCTGTCGCAGTTGGCGCCATCGCTGCTGCAAGCGATGCAGGGGATTTCACCCCGAACATCGGCTTGGATTCCGTATTGTTGGCCACCTTGTTTTCGATCGCGGTAGGGCTGATATTCGGTGTCTACCCAGCGAACAGGGCAGCAAACTTGGAGCCGGTAGAGGCGCTCAGGTACGAGTAATTTTCACTAACCCTCACTCATGTGCCGTCCTGGGCAGCAAGAGCCAAGCAATGCTTGGCTCTTGGCGTCACGAGGGATCCTCCCGCGGCCGCTTGACTGCAAATCAACGCTGGATACGCGAGACTCGTTTAAAAACAAGGTTCCTGACTTAGGACGTAAGACGCAGGACTAGGGCGGAAGTATTTCAGAATTTCACAAATTCCAACGTAAGAAGTTGTACAAAATACGTATCAAAACTGGGTTTTCCGTGTTTAAACAGCCGTTTGTAGGAGAGATTTAGTCGTGAAACCTAAGGAGTTAGCTGCGTTCATCGCCCTGAGCCTGGCTTGGGGCTCATCCTTCTTCTGGATAAAGATCGCCGTCCAGGAAGTGGGACCGTTCCTCCTGGTCGCTTTCCGCGTCTTCTTTGGAATCCTGGCATTGGGCCTTGTGTTGCTCTTTAACTGGCCAAAAGGAACGCCGGATAGGCGCACCTGGCAAACTCTCCTGATCCTTGGCATCACTAATACAGCACTTCCGTTCGTGCTCATTTCGTGGGCTGAACAGCACATCGACTCCGCGGTTGCCGCCATCCTGAACAGCAGCATGCCGCTTTTTACTCTCGTCATCGCCCATTTCACTGTTGTGGATGACAGGATGACGATGCAAAAGGCGTTAGGTGTCCTGGTCGGTTTCCTGGGCGTGCTCGTGCTTACCGCGCGAGATCTTGGCGGCGATGTGCGCATGAACCTGTTGGCGCAAGGCGCCATGATCGCAGCAGTCCTTTGCTACGCCGGCAGCACCGTGTTCGCACGCCGTAATACCCAGGATACTTCACCAGTCTTGCGGGCATTAATCCCGTTGCTTTCAGCAGATGCGGTCATCTGGACCGGCGCCCTGCTATTGGAGTCGCCCATCAACTTGCCTTCTCTGCCGATCACTTGGGGAGCGCTGATATGGCTAGGAATCATCGGCTCGTGCGTGGCCTATCTTCTGTACTATTACTTGCTGCATTCCGTGGGGCCCACGCGGATTTCGATGGTCACCTACATGTTTCCTGTAGTCGGCATTGCTCTGGGCGTCCTTTTCCTGAATGAGCTTCTGGACATCTACCTGGTTCTTGGGGCCGCGCT
>JBOGUK010000135.1:0-5415 GCA_050695915.1 Anaerolineales bacterium | reverse complement strand
GAAAATATGTAGATTCGCTTGACTTTGACGCAACTAAAGCACTTCAACCCTAAGAGCGCTCCTCTGTAATGCCGTTGCTCCCACCTCAACCTCTTTTAGGGCAATGACATTTGGCGCATTCACGTTTTTATAAGGAGCTAATCAAGCATACGCTAAAATCGGCCACCTGCTTGATGATCCGGATTATTGGAGGGGGTGAACTCTTACGCAGATCCGCAGAATGCATGTATGGTGTATGACCGATTGAATTTCAATGCAAGCTGAATTACCTTGGAAATCGTACTTTCGACGCCGTAGAGGTTTGGATTGAATACACACGCGTTAACCAATAATTGAAAATTACATTGCCCAACCCGTCGGTGATGAACAGATTTTGAGACACTCAATTGCCTTAGATTTGTGCTACTACAGTCAGATATATTGCTGTGGAATTTGCGTCCAGTTAGTAAGTATCCACCATGTCCCGAAAGTTGGGGGCAAATGTCGGTATTCATGCTAACGAAAAACTCACCAAGCGTCCACATGGGAAATCTTAATGTTGTGTGATCTATTAAGAGACTTGTTGCAGAGCGCAAGTAACGATAGCGACCCTGAACGTATTGGGTGAATTAGAGCCTCCCCATGAGCGCATAGTTAACTTTGGTTGTAGTGGGGCTTACAAACGTTTTATCTTATGTGGTTGCTAAATTCCGCGGAGGCAGTTGGCCTAGACTTAGATAATAGGCATATTGAATTTGCCAATGAACGACTTCGGGAATGCATTGAGGCAGTAACGGAATGCAAGGAACTACATCATTTTGCGCGCACAAGTGATTCGGATCGAGAATGGTGGGACAACAGCGTGCCTGATTGCCTGAAAGTCGAACATTATTCTCTGGTGCCCACGCTCCGCGTGGGTACCACGTCTTCCCTCCTGTCATCCTGAGCCGCCTCCCCGCGTGCCTTCCTGAGCCGCCAAGCCACAAGCAGATGCTCGTCTGAGCATCTGCTTGGTTTCTTGGCGCAGCGAAGGATCCTCATGTCCGAGCAAATCAAGTAATCCTGGGAGGAAAAAAGCCTCACGCCTTCATATCCCTACAAAACGAATCCCTTTACAAATCGACCAAATTTCCCACAGGACGGCAAATATGTGCCACAATCCGCTTCGTGAAGCAAACAGGGGTCAACCAAGCAAACTTCGTGACCGAAGGCAAAACATTTAACGAAGTGGGGGGGGAAAAGAAATTATAACTTTACAAAGATGCGCTGGATTCCTCGGTGGGCGGGCCAAATCAGCAAGCAGCAATCAGCAATCGGGTAATCCTATTGCCTCTCGAACACCGACGTACCGCCGCCGGAAATCGTCAGCTGGGTGCCGCTGATCGAGTAACTTTGCGCGGCGTTCAAGGCCTCGAAGTACGCAATCTCCACGGACATAATGGGCTCCTCGCAGGCGATTAGCGTGGAAACCAGTTCCGAGAACGAAATGGAGCCGGTTGTAGCGTTCGCCTGGTAATTGCCGCCGAAACCGTTGCAGCCGCCCGAGCCTCCCGCCTCGGTGTCGCTGGAAAACATCAACGTCACCGCTTGGCCTCCAATGGCGGCGCCAACCTGCGTGTTTCCATCCAGGCTCACCAATTCCCAACTGGTACCCGCCAAACCACCGTTCGGGGCCCGCGCAGGCGGCAAACAAAAACGCAAGAAGAAAAAGGAATACCCTATGCATCATAGACGCTGAACGAAGAACGTTTTTTGCATCGAGTCTGTTCCGAGGAATAGTATCCTAGAAGGATACAATCCGCTCGTTCCATGAGTGAAAAAACCTATCGCATCTTCCTGGGCGCCTTGGCCTTTTCAGGCAGCCTGCTGGTTTATTTGGCAACCAGCGCATACGGCCCGGGTCTCTCCACCGACGGCGCGCGCTATTTGTCCACAGCAGAGAACATTGCCCGCGGCGCGGGAGCAATCGACTACCTCGACGTGCCTCTGATCAATTGGCCACCGCTGTATCCGTTGATCCTGGCAGGCCTGCACCTGTTAACCGGAGAAGATGTATTCATCTTAGGCCAAATCGTGAACATCCTGGCATTCGGCGCCATCATCTGGCTTGGCGGAATTTTCTTCGCTCGCAGCCTGCCTGAGAGTCAAACACTTGCCCCGCTGGCCGCCCTTTTCCTGGCAGCTTTCCTGCCGCTCATCGAGGTCTCCGCCGGCATTTCATCAGACCCATTGTTCATGATCCTCGTTTTCTGTTTTCTCCTGACAGCTCAAAATTACCTGCGGGCGCCCCAGCGTAAATATTTTTGGCTCTTGGCGTTTATCGCCGTTGCGGCAACATTTACTCGTTACGCGGGTTTCGCTCTGGTGTTCAGCGGATCGTTTTTTATCGCTTGGGCGCATCGAAAGGATACGCGTAAAGCCATGCGCAGGGGGGCTTTGTTTGCATTCTCAGCAGCTGCGCCAATCGGCGCGTGGGCGGTTCTGCACAATTACAGGCTCACCGGGTACATTCTCGGTCAGCACCGCCCGGCAAACGCTGCAGGCAATTTCGTTTCCGCTGTAACGAAAATCGCGGGATGGTTCCTCCCGGAAACCATCCTGGGCATGTTGCCTCCACTGCTCCTCCTGCTTCTCTTGCTTTTTGCCATTGCCCTTCGCAGCAACCGCGAGCGCTGGCGCCAGTGGCTAAAAAAGATCACAGCTCCAAACGTGCTCCCCAGCGCCATTTTTGCGGCGGCATACGGCGCTATGCTCATTTTCACCATTAGCTACGGCGAACATCGCGTGCCGGGCAGCCAGCGCATCCACGCGATACTGATGCCCGCGTTTCTTGTTTGCGCCGTCGTTTCCGCGCAAACATTTCTTGGAGCGTCAAAACAAAAACGCCGTAATACCCTGCGGAATCTCGGGCTGGCGTTGTTTGCCATCTGGTTTATTTTCCCGGCCTACCGCGTTCAGGTTTACGTAAGCGCCTCGATGAAAAACGGCGACGTCAGTTTCTACAACATCTACACTACGCGAACCATTCGAGAAAGTGACATCGTCGCCCAACTGAACAGCCTGGAATTCCCGCAGGACGAAAGGATTTACAGCAACAACGAGGCTGCGGCCTGGTTTTATTTACGCAGGCGGATCTACCGCCTTCCCACCATCGACCGCGAGCAGGGCGAATCTATCGAATCCGCAATAGCTGGCTTTCGCGGCTGGCCGGAGGATGGGGAACAGGCAACCCTTATTTGGTTCGAACGAGACCTGGAGTACAAAGAGTTCTTTCCTGCACCGGAGGAGCTTGAGGCCTTTTTCAGGCTAAAAACTACTTTTGTGGGAAGATACGGCAACATCTATCTGATGGACTTTTGACGCCATCAGGCGGCCGGGTCAAACCGTGCCCGCTGGCTCTTCGCTGGCAACGAATTCGCGCCAATTCCCGTGAATGCCGTCTTCGGTGACGCCGAAGTAATAGCGATAAGAGCCGTTTACGCGCTGCACGAAATCGTAACGGGTTTGATTGTGCTGTGTGTATTGCCTCAGCAAGCCGAAGTCTCCTCGCCAATCAATCTTTGCGCCTTTCAAATCAGCCGGCAGATCCGCGAAAGCGGTGATCGCGTAATGCCAGAGCTTGCGCGCCGATTTGTGCGTCACGTTGTTCACCACCATCCCGTTGCGCAAATCCCGCACCGTATAGTAGGACATCCCGTCACGCTGCTCGACGCTTACCACTTCGACTCCCGTGTGCGGGGCTTCAACGGCCTTCGCCGGCACCTCTGGTTTTGCAACCTTGGCACTGGGGGCAACCTTGACGCGCTTAGTCCTTCGCTCCGCTTTCTTCCCATCCCGCCCAGGCTTCGGAGCCGGGGCGTCTGGTTCCACAACCTGAGCGGTCCCCGCCACCAAGCGCACGATTTCATCGCGCACCGCCAAAACCGTTTCCGCTTCGACGCGTATGTAGATCTTGTTTTCGTCGATCGCGTAGGGAAGATCGGGTCCTTTGGGGACGATCACTCGTATCACGTTCTTCCCTGCGCTCTGCTGGCTGTCCACGGTACAGCGCAACACGGGGCTGATGCGATTGCTGATCTCCTGGCGAATCAAGTTGATCGCTTGTGCGGGGTTTTTTACCCCGACCACCGGTCGGCGATGATCCGCGCTGGCACCGATGAACAACGTTCCGCCGTTCGTATTTGCAAAGGCGCAGATATCGGCGATGATGGGGTCGACCCCGCCGCGCGCCTTCATGGTCTCGTGGAATTCCTGCACGATATTGCTGCCCTGCTCACGCGCGGAGCGCACAAAATCGAAGTCGGCTTCTTTCGCTTTCCGCTGCCCTTTTTGGAAAGGCCGCGTGCGAGCGAAATCGTTGCTTTCAAAGAGATCCTTCAATGCATCAAAGGAGACTTCAGGCAGGAGAACCTCGGTAACCCGCCCGCCAACACCGAGGTTGTTGCGCCGTCGCGGATCGTCATCCAACCGGTGAGCATCGGATCCCTGGATGCAGTGCATGCGCCGCGGGTACTCGGGCTTGGTCCCGCTGAAAAATGCCGCAGTCGAAAATCGCCCACGCTTGTCCAGATCAGTAACTTCCAATGCGTGCAGTTGCGGGTCTTGCGTGTAGGCGATCTTGGTCTGCCCGCCGAAATTGAAGCCGCGCATCGCCACCCCGGAACTCGAGTTCGCATGGGCGGCGATCACAAGGCCATCCGCTTCGCGGATGGCTTCGTAAGCAGCCAGCACGTCCGCAGACGCGCCCACTGTCACCGATCCGAGTTCAAGTTGATCGGCCGGCACATTCAGGTCAAGAAGAATATGCTCCAACTCGCGCAAAGGTTTCTCGGGGGAGAAAACCCCCATAACGTGAAAGCCGAAGGTGGCTGTGAATTCAAAACCAGGGAGAACCAGGATCTTCGCAAGAAGACGCTCGTATTCCATCAATCGCTTTTCTTCATCCGGCAAGATGCGCTTCAGGGAAGCCAGGAGCTTAAGTTGATCGATCTCCTCCCGCATCCGGCGGTATCCGGCCACGGTGTTGTGATCCGCGAACGCGATGATGTCCAGCTGGCGCGCTTCGGCGCGCCGCAAAATATCCAGGTAGCTGATACCCGGCTCCAAGTAGTCGCTGGAGGCGGGCGTATGCAGGTGCAAATCCATGGTGCGCCATTGCATGCGCGCACCATTTGGGTTTTGTTTTGTCACACTCTTCTCTTTTCTGGGACTTCGTGCTCGAGCCAAATTGCTCCTATTCTTGGCCCCGTTTATTCAGTACAGTTATCAATTCGTCGGGCATGTAGGGTTTCATCAAATAGGCATCCGCACCGCGCTGTAAACTTTCCTTGCGGTGGTCAAGACCTGAAGCCAGGACCACAAAAGTGTCTTTGAGCTGCTCATCGGCGCGGATCTGGTCCAGCACATCGAGCCCATTGGCCTCTTTCAGGTTCACGT
>JBOGUK010000134.1:0-9305 GCA_050695915.1 Anaerolineales bacterium | reverse complement strand
AGCCTCTTTAGCGTTTCAAGCTCCCCGCCCACACGGACAACTGCCTGCATTCCAGGCACCTGACTATCGACGAAATCTTCCATCTCATAAGGCATCACGTTCTTGTCCTCTTTGCCATTGTCTGAGTTGAATATGCCGGGCTTCACGTAAGCCCCCACATCGTCTCGATCGCCCTCCCATCCCCAATAATTCAACGCCATCGTCAGATTGGCAGGGCCGCAGTAATTCCACCGATTATGTTGATCCACATAAACCACACCATCCAGATCGACAGATTCGGGTAGAGGAATTTCGGTAGGCGTGGATGTAACGGAAGCTTCGTTTCCCGGTGTACGGGTGACAATAGAAGAGGCCGATAAAGACTGCGATTCGGAAGTCAGCTGCCCCTGCGGAACAAATACGACCTCGTCGGGTGGATTGAAAAAATAGACGATGCGCGTGCGCAAATTATCCAGCCGCCAGCTCAACCTGTCATTCACAAATGGAATTTGGTAAATAAGCACGGCCAGCGCCGCCATGCCGATGCCGGCGCCTAGCCAGCGGCGCCAGATATGGTTCGAATTGCGTTTTACGGAATAGTATTGCTGGTGAAAACGAGTCTGCATTTGAGGTCGCGCGGATTATATCCACTATCGCTCAACCAAACTGCAAGCAAATTGCAGTAATCAAACTCTTAAATTCCGCCATTTATAATCCCCACCATGCGTTGGCTGATTGCACACCTAGGCCCGTATCGAATTCCGCTAGTGCTTTTGGGCGCCTGCGTGCTCGCCTATGGCTTGTTTTCAACCAGCTTGGGGTTTTACTGGGATGGCTGGCCTTTCGCTTGGATCTCGGAAACCTTTGGAAACGCTGGACTGGTTAGATATTTCTCTACAAATCGTCCCGTGTGGGGGTGGCTTTATCAAATCACTACTCCCTTAATTGGCGCGCATCCCGCAACCTGGCAAATCTTTGGTTTAGTGATGCGCTGGGGCAGTGGTGTTGCGCTTTGGCTCTTACTCCGCAAGCTTTGGCCTGGTCAACACGAGGCCGCCGCATGGGCAGCCTTGCTTTTCGTGCTCTATCCGGGATTTAGCCAATCTTCAATTGCGAACATGTATGGGCATTTCTACATCGTCTTGGCCATCGCCCTGCTGTCTTTGTGGTTGCATCTTAAGATGGTCCCCTCACCTGACAGATTCCGCACGAAAAACTCTGACACAAAGAAACGAATAGTTAAACCAGGGATTGGAACCCTCAACCTCCTTTCCCGGAACAATCTGGGCGTTACGATCATTTCCCTCGCGCTGGCGACCTATTGTATTTTTGCCACCGAATATTTCTTTGGTTTAGAGCTGTTTAGGCCGCTTCTCCTATTCATCGCCTTACCGCCGTTTTCATTCCGACAAAGGATCAAAAGCGTTTTCTCCCTCTGGTGGCCATTTGGCTTATTGATTCTCATTTACGCTTACTGGCGGATTTTTGTCCTCGGGTTTCAAACATACGACCCCGTGGCCTTCGTTACAGCCGCCCCTGCTTCACAGACAATTTTGCAACTGATCGCAAGAATCGTAGGCGACATATTGCGAGGTGGGCTGGCGGCCTGGGCAGTCCCCATAACGAAGCTTGTGCAATTGGATTGGGCCTCGCGATTTCCTTGGATTGCACTCGTCTTGATTTTTGCCGCTGCGATCCAGTTCTTCATCCTTTTGCGCCAGAAGGCGGAAACCCCGCCCGGCTTTTCGCGAGCCTTAACAACACTTGGCCTCTCAGCGTTGATTCTTGGGGGGTTGCCGGTATGGGCAATTGGATTGCCAATTCGGTTTAGTTTTCCAAACGATCGTCTGACGTTACCGATGATGGCTGGGGCTTCCATATTAGTCGTTGGCCTATGTTATCTTTTGGTGCGGTCGACGATCCTGCGCCGCGGATTTTTTGCAGTCCTTGCTGGCCTGGCGCTGGCTTTTCAGTTCTTAACCGGAGCAGACTATCGCCAGGACTGGAAATATCAGCAATCCTTTTTTTGGCAGTTGGCCTGGCGCGCTCCGCATATCCAATCCGAAACGATCCTGATCTTGAATGAACTTGAATGGCTGCACATCACAGACAATTCGCTGGTAGCGCCGATCAACTGGCTTTACGCGCCGGGAAATGACAATGACCAGCTTGAATACTACGTAGCATTTGTTCCCTTACGAACGCGGCCTGGTAGCCTGCTCGATCCACTTGCCCCAGGTCACAAAATCCATAGCGACTATCTTGTTGCGAATTTCGAGGGTTCCACGGATCGAGCGCTTGTGCTGCTTTTCGACCCGCCAAGTTGCTTGCGTGTATTGGATCCCATTTATGATCAAGGCTATCCCCAATTACCGGATGGCCTAAGGGAGGCTGTGCCGCTCTCCAAACCAATAGACTTGATCAGTTCCAGTGGAACCATCGAGCCCGCACGCATTTTTGGTGCAGAGCCCTCGCACGATAGCTGGTGCTATTACTTCCAGAAAGCTGATTTGGCCCGCCAACAGAGGGATTGGGACACAGTGGCCGAACTTGGTGATGCAGCTTTTGCGCTCGATGAAAGTCCCAATCACGCCACCGAGCGCCTGCCATTCATCGAAGGCTACGCAATGACCGGTCGCTGGCGGGAAGCGGAGAGTCTCGCACACGAAATGTTGGAGATCAATCGCTTTACCCGTCCCATGCTTTGTTCACTTTGGGAACGGGTGAACGCAAACGCAGAATCTCCGGATATCAGCACAATCCAATCAATGCTGGCTCTAACCTGTCCGTAGCCCAAATCAAACTGATACAAGATTTGCTTGCTCTAACACTGAAAATTGAATTATTCTCTGGGAATGGCCCAACCCTTTAAGCCCCGTAAGCTTCGAACCCTGGACATCATCGTCCCCGTGTACAACGAAGCTGGCGTTTTATTCCCTTTTCACCAATCCCTTGAGGCAGTTCTCAAAAAGGTAAAGCAAGACACAACCATCATCTACGTAGACGATGGCTCTCGCGACGAAACCCCAACTGAACTGGCGGCGTTGGCTGCCAGGGACCCGCGCGTTGGAATTGCGACGCTGAGCCGCAATTTTGGTCAGCAGGCCGCGCTGACTGCTGGGCTGCTGCTGGCTGACGCCGATGCCGTCATCTCGATGGACGGCGACGGTCAAAACCCGCCCGAGATCATCCCCGAAATGATCAGGCAAGCCGAGGCTGGGTTCGACATCATCCAGACGAGACGAATCAGCGGGATGGGATTAGGTTGGTTCAAGGATTTCACATCCAGATTGTTCTACTGGTTCATCAATCTGATGAGCGGCACGGAAATAACTCCCGGCGCTGCGGATTTCAGGCTACTGACTCGTCCTGCGCTGGATGCCTTGCGCGAATTGCCTGAATATCATCGCTTCCTTCGAGGAATGACTTCCTGGATCGGTTTCCACACTATCACATTGCCATTTACGGTGCCTCCGCGACTGGGAGGCCGGAGTAAGTATTCATTGCGCCGCTTGCTGAGACTTGCGGCAGATGCAATATTTTCGTTCACGCTACGGCCCCTGTATCTTATGGTCGCAGTCGGAGCGATTTTTATTCTGTTCGCGTTTGCTGAACTGATTTATGTTTCGTCATTTTGGCTGCGTGGTCTTGGTCATCTACTCGTTCCGGGATGGTCCTCCCTCATGTTCGTTATTCTCTTTGTTGGCGGGACAACCATGTTAAGCCTCGGGATCACTGCCATGTACATCGGGTATATTTTTCAAGAGATCAAAGGGCGACCCGTGTACATATTGCAAAGTTTTCGTAAACCCGCCCGAAAGCAATCAAAAAGACATAAGCGCAGCTAGCAAGCTGAGTGGTTTTATTAGAAATACCCAGCTAAGGCGTTGGCGACGCAACAAGTGTTTCCGGCGGCGTCAATAAGCCTGCGGATGGCGTCTCAATCGGTGCATCGATCAGTTCAGCCTCTGAAAGTCCAGCGCCGATCAAGAAGCTAATAATCACTGCAAAGGCAATAATTGCACCGATCACCAGATACTTGCCTGTTTTCTTTCTCGCTACCACCTTTCCTCCTAACAGCTGCAACGCTTTTCCAGTTAAGACAGTTATGCAAGCCCTTTCTCTTATTTCGGGAAGAGCATTAAACGAAAATGGCTAGATCGATCTAGCCATTTTCGTTTAGCCCGTTAGTCAACATGGATAAAGAGACCAAGCAACACATGAAGGAACCTGCGGGTGCTTTCAGCGATATCCGCGGACAAGCTAGCGTTTACATCATTGTCTTGCGTGTCTGCTGCTGCAGCCACATCAGCATCCAACATGCCTCCCAAGGATGCGTCTGCGTTCGCCGTGAGGCAGATCAATCCCAGGAAACAGCGAGTGCGGCCAGTTTGCCCGGAGAAAGTCGAGTTGAGATCAATGCTGGCATCACTTACACCACTGCCACCACCAGCCTGAAGTTCGGCACTCGCACAGAGCAATCCAAGCAGACAATTTTCACCGGTTGCAGTATCACCTTCTCCCCCACCTCCTCCATTGCCATCGCCGGCTGCGGCGGCATCGCCATCGCCATCCCCTGTTACAGGCATGATGCCGTCGGATTGCCCGCCCCCGCCATCCCTGATCTGGGCGAAATCCGCCTCCCCACGCCCCGTTATTGCGTCAATAAATGCTTGCAACGCCGGGGAGGAGAACGTAAAACCAGCCGCGGCCGCACCCCATACGCACAACGTGCCCGCGGCAATCAATGCCAGAAGGACGGCCAGCAACAAAGTGCGGCGGTTTTGAAACCGAGTTGCCATAGCTACACCTCCTTAAAAAAGTCTGCGCCAACCTCCGAGTTAACGAGTTATTAGAAAAAACGAAGGCCGCCTCCGAATGTTAGATTCCAATACGGTAAGGCATCGTATAGCTGCGTTTAAGAATTCTTTTTCGAACATCGAAACTTGAAACCATCCCCTAAATTGGCATATTTGCGGTGATAATGAGGCAATCATAAAAACGCCTTAGCAATCACGCCAAAGGACGTGACCGTCAATGAAAAGGAATATTCGAATTCTGATTTCACTTTTGACTGCCGTTTCATTTCTGTTAGCCGCTTGCTCGCCGTTTGCCCCGGAAACCAATGCGGCTCCTGAGCAACCCGCCGCGGAATCCGAGAGCGGCGAGCCAGAGGAGCAACCCGCCGCCGGCGGTGTGATTACTTTCGAGACCTCGGATGCTTGTGCGATTCTTAGCGAAGGGCAGGTAAGCGCCGCGTTCGGGAAGGCCATCGTTGGAGTGACTCCCGATGAGCAGGCGATCGGCACTGGTTGCGAATATGACTTTGGCTCTGACACTGAATTGCAAGTGAGCATCTACGAAGGAAATGCAGGCAAGCATTACTTTGCCGGCCTGATCCAGGCTGCGGAGGAAAGCTGCGATGCATTGCTCGAGCGGTTCTTCGATATTGCCTTCGGACAGAATCCTGACAGCGGTCAAGACGTAAGCGGGCTTTCCATGGCCGACCTGTATAACGATTACGTTGCTGCCCTGGGTGAGTGCATGTATGTTGCCAGCGCAGTCCGGCCCGATGTGGGTGAAAATGTGCTCGCCACGGAAACTATATTCCTGAATTGGAGCAGCAACGTGGCCGTTTTGGGAGACGACCGCGTTGTGGAAATTACTTATCAAGAGCCAATCCCTGCAGATGCGCAGAACGCGTTCCAGGGCGCTACGGATAAGGACAGCTTCTACGCGTTGGCGCAGCCTTACCGGGATTCTGTGTTGGCCGGATACACAGAGATTCTGATCGGGTTGCTGCAAGTAGCCCTTACGCAATAGACTCACCCCTTAAAATTGCCGCAAAGGCGGCGACTTGGGACTGGGGGAACCCCGCCCCTACACTACACTTCTTTTTGAGAGTTTGCTTCGCAAACTCGGGCGGGTCTGAGACCCGCCCCTACGGAAAGCGAACAAAGACCGCCAGCATCTGCTGGCGGTCTTTGTTTGTTAAGTTTATTAAGCTTCGCGGAATTCGCCTTCGACCACTTCGCCTTCGTCGTCTGGTTTGCGACCGCCGCCATTTCCATTGGGCGCAGCGCCGGGCTGTCCCTGAGCATAAAGCTGCTGGCTCAACGCGTGGAACGCGTTCTGCAGCTCATCGCTCAGGCGCTTGATCTTGTCTTTGTCTTCGCCTTCCAGCGCCTGGCGCAGTTCCTTGACCTTGGCTTCGATGTTGGCGCTCTCAGAAGCCGGGACTTTGCTGCCCAGTTCCTTCAGCGTCTTCTCGGTCTGGTAGGCAAGAGTGTCTGCCGTGTTGCGGGCCTCGACGAGTTCGCGGCGTTTTCGGTCTTCGCCTTCGTGCTCGCGAGCTTCTTTCACCATACGCTCGATTTCCTGTTCGTTCAGATTAGTCGAGGCGGTGATGGTGACTTTTTGCTCTTTGCCCGAGGCGCGGTCTTTGGCGTTCACGTTCAGGATGCCGTTGGCATCGATGTCGAAGGTGACCTCAACCTGTGGAACGCCACGCGGGGCTGCGGGGATGCCTTCGAGACGGAAGTGTCCGAGGCTCATGTTGTCGTTCGCTGCGGTGCGTTCGCCTTGCAGGATGTGGATGTCGACAGCCGTCTGATTGTCGTCCGCGGTCGAGTAGACCTCGGTCTTCTTGACCGGGATGGTGGTGTTACGTTCGATCATCTTGGTCATCACACCGCCCAAAGTTTCAACACCGAGAGACAGCGGCGTCACGTCGAGCAGGAGAACGTCCTTCACTTCACCGCCGAGTACGCCCGCCTGGATAGCGGCGCCCACGGCTACGACCTCGTCGGGGTTCACGCCCTTGTGCGGTTCTTTGCCGGTGAGCGAGCGGACGAGTTCCTGCACCATCGGCATGCGAGTAGCGCCGCCCACCAGCACGATTTCGTTGATGTCGCTTGCCTTTAGGTTGGCGTCTTTGAGCGCGGCCTCGAAGGGCCCGCGCAGACGGGCAACCAGGTGCTCGGTGAGCTGCTCCAACTTGGCGCGGCTCAACTTCATTTGCAGGTGCTTCGGCCCGGAGGCGTCTGCAGTGACATAAGGCAGATTGATCTCGGTCTCGGTTACAGACGACAGTTCGACCTTGGCTTTCTCTGCCGCTTCGCGCAGGCGCTGGAGCGCCTGGCGGTCCTGGCGCAGGTCGATGCCCTGCTCTTTCTTGAATTCGTCGGCCAGGAAATTCACCACCGCCTCGTCCCAGTCATCACCGCCCAGGTGGGTATCGCCGTTGGTGGCTTTCACTTCGATGACGCCGCCGCCGACTTCCAGGACGCTGACGTCGAAGGTACCGCCACCCAGGTCGAAGACTAGGATGGTTTCGTTGTCCTTTTTGTCGAGCCCGTAGGCCAGCGCGGCCGAGGTGGGTTCATTGATGATGCGCAGCACTTCGAGCCCGGCGATCTTGCCGGCGTCTTTGGTTGCCTGGCGCTGGCTGTCGTTAAAGTAGGCCGGGACGGTGATCACAGCCTGGTTCACTTTTTCGCCGAGGTAAGCCTCGGCATCCGCCTTGAGCTTGGCGAGCACCATGGCGGAAATTTCCTGCGGGCTGTATTCCTTATTGGTGACAGGGATCTTGACGCGGACGTCGCCGCCGGGGCCTGCAGCCACTTCGTAGGGAACCATCTTGCGCTCGGTCTCGACTTCGTCGTAGCGACGGCCGATGAAGCGCTTGATGGAGTAGACGGTGTTTTCGGGGTTGATGACGGCCTGGCGCTTGGCGGCCTGGCCGACCAGGCTTTCACCGTTCTTGTTAAAGCCGACTACAGAGGGCAGCAGACGCGAACCTTCCGCCGTGGGGATGACGGTGGGGTCGCCACCTTCGATGACGGCCACCACGCTGTTGGTGGTGCCGAGGTCAATTCCTATTGTTTTGGGCATGAGGTTTTCCTCCAATTAGTAATGGTCGCACTCTTAGGAACGAAGAGTTCGATGGCTCTACTATAGGGAGGATGTGAATGAAGGGCGTTAACGGGGTGTTTGAATTGTGTATGCGGTGGCCACCCCTCACCCCCGGCCCCTCTCCCGCAATCGGGAGAGGGGAGAAGATGAGTTTTGATTGACGATCTGCGCTCGACAGCAAGAGGAGGTGAGCATCGCCTCCTCTTGTCATTCCGACGCCAAGTGAAACGAGGCGGAGGAATCCATTAGGTCATTGCAAGGTGCGCGGCGTTGAACCGAAGTTACACTTTAGATCTTGCATATGGGAAAGCGACGGGAATCGCCATGCGCTTCGTTTTGGCGTAAGGGATTCCTCGTCGGGCAGCGATGCTTAAAATGCATCGCTATACGCCCTCGCTCGGAATGACAAGATCGGGAGACTGTTTGCATTCTCTCCGTCTCTCATTTTTCACCTCCTGCCCAGGCTGACAAACGGATTCGCCTTCTTCGGTTTGCGCGGCTGGAACATCAGGTATTTTTCCGCCACGGCCAGCATCCAGGCGGCGGCGTCCAGTGTGTCGTCGTGGGAACCGCGCGGCCAGGCCAGCCATTCGTCGCGGAAGGCGCGCAGGAAGGGCGTCTGGACGTTGGCGATCCAGGCATGCCGCCGCTGGAACATCAACCCCATGCCGCCTTCGATCCGTTGGCCCTTCTTCATTCCGCCCGGTTGCATCTTCTCCAACGGCAGCTGCAAATAGCTGCGCTGCATTAGGTGAAAGTATTCCTCGCCTTTGCCGACCGCCTCGACGCCGATGGCAGCCAGCGTGGGATAACGCCCCGCTAACTCAACGAGCTGCTCTTCGGCTTCGCCCTGGCTCAGCCTGGCGCGCAGTCCGTCCACTAACACGATCCCTCCGCCGCCCGGGATGGCGCGGCCCACGGCCACGGCGAAGTAATCGCGGCGGCTGCTCTTCAGCACGTCGCCAGTGGACGCGTAGTCCACGCCCATCACCACCGGCCAGTGCGGCTGCACGTTTTCCAATGGGAATTCGTTCAGCCATTCTGCTTTCAGGTGGACGCCTTGCGCGGCCTTGGGGTCGAGCAGATACATGCGCGCAAACTCGGCCTCGCCCACCAGCTCGCGCAGTTCCTCGATGCGTCTCTTGGGGAACCTGGCGCCCCAGGTCGGCTTTCCGCGCCGCCAGATGGGTGTGGAGACCGAACGGAAACGCCGCGTGGCAGCCAGCCTTGCCAGCGCGTCGTCGTCCCGCCAGGGAGTGCCCACGGCGATCTGCCACGTGGTGGGCGTGGCGGTGGGAAGGATGGTACCGGTGAGGATCTTGATGACGGTTTCCAGCTCGCGCGCCGAACGAGTGTTGGTCTCGTCGTGGATGTCATCGATGAGCAGCAGCCCGGTGGGGTGCTTGCCGATG
>JBOGUK010000133.1:0-6223 GCA_050695915.1 Anaerolineales bacterium | reverse complement strand
GCAACACCACCGTGTCATCCCGTAGGGATCTTGTTAAGTTTCTGGCACGGTGCTTGTGCTGAAAAAGATGCCTCCTGCATGACATGTTGCTTGGAAGCCGATGAGGAGATGAAATGCGAACCCTGCTCATTATTTCCGGAGGCTTTGTCCTTTGGGGAGTTTGCCTTGGTACTGCAAAGCTCCTTTCAAACTTTGGCGCTTCGTCCACGACTGTAGCCACCGCGTCGTTCGTTGCTATCTGGTTTGTTGTGGCCGCTGCAAATATGTGGATCGGAGTATCGCGAGCCGGCTATTCGTTTCAAGAAGAGCTACCGATCTTTCTGTTGATATTCCTGCTGCCTGCCGCAGTGGCGGTGTTGGTGAAGTGGAAGGTTCTTTGAAGAGGAGCGCGCCCGGAATGGGAAAGAACAGACTGGAAGCATTCAGCGACGGCGTGATCGCCATCATCATCACCATCATGGTGTTGGAGTTGAAGGTACCTCACGGCGAGGCCATCGAGGCTGTTAAGCCACTCATTCCCGTGTTCTTCAGCTACGTGTTGAGCTTCATATACCTGGGGATCTACTGGAACAATCATCACCATATGCTGCATGCATGTCAAAAGGTGACTGGGCCGATTCTCTGGGCGAACCTGCATCTCCTGTTCTGGCTGTCTCTGATTCCCTTCACAACGGGTTGGATGGGCGAAAGCCACTTCGCGGCAACTCCATTAGCGCTGTATGGGGTGGTTCTGCTCATGGCAGCGATCGCATACTGGATCTTGCAGCAGTTGCTCATCGCATTGCATGGCCCGGACGCATTCCTTAAGAAAGCCATTGGGAATGACTGGAAGGGAAAACTGTCGCCAATTCTCTACCTCGCTGCGATTCCAATAGCGTTCTGGGTACAATGGATTTCCCAAGGGTTGTACGTTTTGGTTGCGCTGATATGGTTGGTGCCGGACCGACGTATAGAGAACGCGCTGCGGAGCAAAGAAACATAACGAGGTAGGAACTTGCAGCGAATCGGCGCAGCCGTGCCGTGAATTTCATGATGAATGGATTTTAAAGGTATTGCTTGTGCCGAATGTTGTTCGTGACGCGAGAGGAAAACCGCGTTTGGATAGTATTCGCGAACAGTACGAGCAAGCCCTTGAACCTAAGATGCAGGTGATATTGAACGGCTCTGCGCACGGACAATTGATCTTCGATACAGATCAAGGATGGCTCAAACTTGTGCTTCATCCAGGTCAAGGCTTGTCACCCCGATCGCGCATCCGATTTGAATGGTGCCATATCCCTTTAGAGATCACAAAACTGTTGATCTGGCACTTCACCAGCAACTGATCGCCGCGACACTCTCGCCCAGTTCGATAACAGCGCATCGGGCTCGCGTTGCCCTTATTTGTTCATCTCCTCTGTTAACTCTCCATCGTTTACCCGTGCGTTTTGAGCAAATTTTTTGGGAAATTAAACCGGTGTTTTGTGTCTATTGTGTTAGGTATGCAGAAAAACCAGCATTCCTGCTGAGCCAGTAATTTCGGGGTTCCCGTGCACGCCGTAACGGCAGCGAATGAAACATCGCGAAGCAACCAAATAAAAAGGGGCTCATCAGGAAATTGCCAACCAGTCAAATTCAACGCATCAGCAGGATTCGAACTCAATGCCCTACGGGCGAGCGCGGGCTTCGGCGACGAGTATGAGAAGGCCAGCCTCTAGATCACGTCGAAAGGAGGTTGTGACATGCCTTCGAACCTCACCATCATCGATTCCGAGATCCTTGCCGTCCATGTTGCCCTGGTTGCGAATGACGACGACGGAGAAATCGGCCTGTTTGGCGGCAACCGAACTTCAGATCAATAGGCATTGGAGGTTAAGACGGATCAGCTTGCCATCAGGCCTTGTAGCGAGCCTGCGATTTAGAAACCCTATCATATCGAAGTTATGCTGGAAATTACCGGTAATAGCATTGTAGTGTTAGCCTCGTGGTGTTTGTAGCCAGGCATAAAGAAAAAGACCATAGAAAAGCTGAGAGAGAATGGCTTAGGAATCCGTCTATACGAGTATGAAAAGAGCATGCAAATTGATGGTATTGGGGTCGGTAGCATGGCATGTTTTCTGGGTCGCTTGCAGTTCGGGACCAAATCCTCCGGCGCAACCCACGCGCGGGCCTGCTTCAGCAACGTACGCCCATGCTGCCGTGAATAAGCTCACCATCCGGTCGGATGATGGATTTGACGCCGAGACCTATACCATCTATGAGCCCGCAGGCCCTGCCCCGAGGGAGGCGCCAGTTGTGCTGTTCCTCCATGGCTATTTCAATGCCTTGCCAGGCGCAGACGACGCTATGCTGCAGCACATCGCCCGCAAAGGCTACATCGTGATCTATCCCTCCTATGGTGTGGCGTGGGATCCTGCAAATTGGGAGACCCACGCGATCAACACAATCGACGCGGCGATACACAAGCTGGAAGAACCTGGGCATGTGCTGCCGGATCGCAGCAAGTTTGCGATCGTAGGATACTCCATTGGAGGCATACTCGCGTTACGGCTCGCGCACCGCGCTCCTGCGGCCGGTCTAGTGAACCTGCCGATTCCGAGTGCTGTGGTGCTGCAAGATGGAGCGGGTATGAGCACACTTGCCTATCCGTTCCTGCGGCTTGATGATATGTCCCAGATCGATCCGAATACCAAACTGTTGATCATCATGGCAGAAGAAACTTACCAGCAGCGCCTTTCCGAAGCGACCCAGTGCAACTATGACTTCCTGCAACCTTGGATGTGGTTAAGATCCGACTGCAATGGCTTCGGCGTGTCCAAGCTGGCATGGACCCAGACGCCCCAAGTCGTGACGAAGAATGCCGTGGTCGTCCCCACAGACACCTATGGCGCTCCCGACCTGGTTTCCAATCACACCGGCGTCCTGGCCGATCCCTCCACCGCTCCTCCGAAGCCACTCGACGCCATTGACTGGGCGTATTGGAAGCTGACGGTGGGTGCACTTAATTACGCCGTTCACGGCACAGAAGGCGATTACGCCTTTGGAGCGGCTCCGGAATTGCGGGATATGGGCGTGTGGAGTGACGGCATTGCGGTCAAGCTTATCGACTTAATCGATGGATGCTTTGTTGGCGGCAGTTGTCCCTAAAGCAAAAAGTTAACACCGCGAGCTGTGCGGGGAGACGGGAAACCATGTCCCAAACGTGGCGACAAAGAGAACACCGAATTCTAAAAGGAAAATTCAAATGCCAGCAAATTTTATTGATTTTGTGACGTCGCTGATTTACGGCGACATGGGTACCGCAGAGCTTGGCACCGCACCGCCTGCCGGAACCAAAAACCTGCTTCATTGGACAGTGGACAACGAACCATTCACTGCCTCCAATGTCGCGCTGCCAGGCAATCAGTTTCTGGCGCATCACCTTGATTACATGCTTGCACGCTATGAGGCATGGCGAAGCAAGTACTTCCTCCCCCCGGTCAGGTCCTGGAATGGCACGCTTGCTTTTCCGCCGGGAGCCGACAATCCGCCCGTGCCCTTGCCTGCTTCGCTGAACGGAAGCGCCTTCCCGGCATTTTGGACGGAAGTTGATCTGGGAAACGCGGTCAGAGGCTATTACAACGTTCTTCGCAACTACGAAAATTTGGATCACTCTCCTGTAGGTCGAATGGAACTTGACGATGAAATAAAGGCGCCGTACAGTTACCGATACTGGGCTTTTATGAAATGGGTCAGTGATCTGCGGAAGCGTTTGCTGGGACAACCCGTGATTCACGTGCATACAGTCTATGATCAGGATGGCACCATTCTTTCCGACAAAGACTTCACCGATATACTGTACATGGTGCATCATATTTGGCACACAACCGGGGGAATTCAATGGTCAACCCCAACGCCTTTTTTCAAAACTGGTGTGGGGCAGCAGAATCGCCATAAAAAAGAAATCAGCAGAACTCAGATCGGGGCTGAATTCTTCACATTCCACCGCGACCATCTGGAAATCTTCGACCGCTGGTTGGCGCGTACCGGACAGGACAAAGTTCAGTCCATCAATACTTGCGCCCATGACATCGGTACCAACCCCCTGCGCCAGCCAATGTAGATATTCTGACGAACTTTATTCACCTTGGGCCGGGCTACCCCTTGGTTGACTGGACTCAAAACCCTGCCACCGTTGATTTCTTACATCCCCACACCTCTGATTGGGAGGGCGATTTGGACGAGTTTTCAAACCTCGGTGAAATGGGACAAGCCTTTGCGACCGATGCAAACCCATTTCCGCCCATCGCTGTTTCCGGAATTACGGACACGGGTTACCATGGAATCGGGCATGTAGTCAATGGCGACTTGATTTGGGCGGTCGCCAACAATCACTCTCACCGCTTTTTCGCCTGGCACGGCTTCATTGATGACCTTTGGAAAAAACGTGAACCCCAATTCCTATCCTTTGCCCCCGTAGATACCGGCGGCAGCGCTCACCTGGAGCCTTACGCGCTGACCATCCTCCGGGAATTTTCTACTAACACCAACTCGGTCGAGCCGCCAAACGCCATCACAGGCATTGACTTGAACACCGGTAATGGCACCGTTCGCGTCAAAATCAACGTGAAACCCGACAACTTCGACCCCCCAAACCAACTTGTCCATCGCCCATTCGACCTCGTTCTTCGCTGCGAAGTGCTGCGCGAAGCGAGCGGAACGGCTCCCGTGATTTCGCTTTCCCGCAGCTTGGAAATCATCCACAGCGGAGTTCCCACCGCAACCCAGCGTTTGCAAAACACTGATTTCATCGATGAATTCATCTTCAACGGCGCAGCGGGAACGCTCGACAGCGACGGCGACGGCCCCTTTAAAGCAGACAACCTTGCCTTCCCAACACCAACTGCCGCCGGCTTCAAAAACAGCCGCATCAAAATCACGGGCTACCTCGTCAGCCGCTTCCGCCCGGACGGAACCATCCCGGTTGTTTCTGGCACAATTTCCAGCGTTGGCACGACCGTCACAGGAAGCGGCACGTCTTTCAACACTCAACTTCGGCAAGGCGATCTCATCCGCGCAAACGGGGAAGTGCGAATGGTCGTGCTTATTGGCAGCGCCACTTCGCTGAATTTGCTCGAACCGCTCAGCCTGAACCTCCCCGCCGGGACGACTTACGAACGCCTTGATGGCTTCGACCACGAATCGGTTATCGAAATCCCGCTGATTCAGGAAAAGCAAGCCCCGGAGGTGACCATTTACCTCGATCGCAGCACGTTCAGCCTCGACCAGGTCAACGCCGTGGCTTCGGGCGGCACGAGCGTTTTCAATGATTCCTTCTACGTCATTCTACAAGACCGCACCTCGCGCCCGCTAAACATCGTCTGGCCGCCGGCGGTGGAACCGGCCTTGCACAACCTGATTGCACCACCAGTGTACGGGGCAGGTTTGTACCCCGATACGGCTCCCACTCACCCACCGCAGATCGGGTTGCGGGACATCACGACGAACCTGCCTATCCCCGGCGTAAGCGTTCAAGCGACTTCCGCGCAACCTGAAAGTCCCAGCCAACATCCAGGCATCCCGCAACGGATTACCTATCCGTGTGAGGTGACTTTCACTGGGACCAGCGCGTTTGCCGGGCTGGTCAATCCGGGTGATTTCGTCGATGTCAAATTGGTCATTACGGCCCGCGACCGTTCGGGCAACGAAGTCGTGGACGATAGCAAGCGCGTCCGCCTGCAAATCAACGCCAACCCCTACATGCTCGACGGCCCGACCTCTTGGCTGAGCATTGACGCGCGGGTGTTCCAGATCCGAGAAGGCCAAGCGCGTTTCGGCGTGGCTGCGGGCTGGACAGACCCGTATTCCTTTATTCAACAAGTGATTGCCAACCTCCGCGCTGGGAACGGTACGGCGGGCGGTGAAAGTTACGACAACCTGCCGACCAACCAGGGCGCTGCCGTGCTGGAATATTCCACCACCATCGGCGGAAACAACATCCACAATTTTGCCTTGTCCAAAGTCCGGCTGCAAAGCTCGAACGCTTTGCCCAACGTCCGGGCGACTTTCCGGCTGTTCCGCTGGGGCACCGCCAATGTGGAGTTCAACAACACCCTAGCGTATCGCTCCGCCCCTACCGGGCATAGGTGTCAAGCTAAGGTTTTAGAGCATGCAAAAGCCCCGAAGGGGCGGCATGTAATAGCAAAGGGCAACGCCCTGGATCGGAAACCAATCAAAATATCCGGAAGCCCCAACGGGGCGACAT
>JBOGUK010000132.1:0-7415 GCA_050695915.1 Anaerolineales bacterium | reverse complement strand
TCATATAACTGATCCCGCAGCATCGCGGCCTGCTCAAATTCAAGGTTCTTCGCACTTTCTCGCATCTGCCGCTCAAGTTCTCCGATGAGCTGCTCCATTTCTTTGCGTGGGAGCCTTTGAATTCCATCGACCTTGTAATCCGCACGTCCTTCCGCGATGGCCTTTGCTTTTAATTGGTCGGTTAGATCGCGCACGGCCTTTACAATGCCAACCGGCTCGATACCGTGTTCTTGGTTGTAGGCGATTTGTTTATCCCGGCGCCGGTTCGTCTCTTGGATTGCATAGCGCATAGAATCGGTCACATGATTGGCGTACATGATCACGCTCCCACGTACATGCCGGGCGGCTCGTCCGATAGTCTGGATCAGAGCCGTCTCAGAACGCAGGAAGCCTTGTTTGTCCGCGTCCAGAATGGCCACCAGCGAAACTTCGGGAAGGTCCAAACCTTCGCGCAAGAGATTGATGCCCACCACGACATCGAAAACGCCCAAACGCAAATCGCGCAAGATGCTCACTCGGTCCAGGGTTTCCACTTCGGAGTGTAAATAATGCACTTTGACGCCCATTTCCAGCAAATATTCGGATAGATCTTCGGCCATCCGTTTCGTGAGGGTTGTGATCAAGACGCGCTCACCTACCTCGACACGCTTATTGATCTCGCCGATGAGATCGTCGACCTGACCGTCGATTGGACGCACCTCGACTCCAGGATCGACCAATCCCGTCGGGCGGATAATCTGCTCCACCACCTGCTGCGCGTTTTTCAGTTCGTATTCGCCAGGAGTTGCAGACGTGTAAATAATGGTCCCAAGCCGGCGATCGAATTCCTCGAACGTGAGCGGACGGTTGTCGACAGCAGATGGCAAGCGGAACCCATATTCCACAAGCACTTCCTTGCGCGCGCGGTCTCCGTTATACATGCCACGCACTTGCGGGATGGTCATATGCGACTCGTCGATCACCATGAGGAAATCCGCGGGGAAATAGTCAATCAGTGTCCATGGTGGAGTACCGGCTGCCCGCTGATCCATGTGGCGCGAGTAGTTTTCGATTCCTGTGCAATATCCGATCTGGCGCAGCATCTCCAAGTCGTAGCGCGTGCGCTGCTCGATGCGCTGAGCCTCGAGCAGTTTGTCGTGTTCTTTCAGGAATTTGATCCTTTCGACGAGCTCGCTCTCGATGCCGTGGATCGCCGCGCTCATCTTATCCTCATCGGTGATGAAATGACGCGCAGGATAAATGGAAACGGTGCTCAGCTCGCGCTTGATCTCGCCTGTCACCGTGTGAATCTCAACAATACGCTCGATTTCGTCGCCGAAGAAGGTGATGCGGTAGGCGTAGTTATCCTGATAGGCGGGCACGACTTCCAGCGTGTCGCCGCGCACGCGGAAGGCGCCCGGCGCCAGGTCGCTCTCTTTGCGTTCGTAATGGCTATCCACAAGTTGGCGAAGCAAAGTTTCGCGGCGATAGGGTTTGCCGGCATCCAGACTGATCACCACGCGACCATAGGATTCTGGGTTTCCCAGGCCATAGATGCAGGATACGGAGGCGACGATGATGGTATCCCGCCGCGAAAGCAATGAGGTAGTAGCAGCCAGGCGCAGACGTTCGATCTCTTCATTGATATCGGTCTCTTTTTCGATATACAAGTCCTGTCGTGGGACGTAGGCCTCCGGTTGATAGTAGTCGTAATAAGATGTGAAGAATTCCACGGCATTATCCGGGAAGAACTCCCTGAATTCGGCATAGAGTTGGGCCACCAGGGTCTTGTTGTGAGCTAGGACGAGGGTTGGTTTTTGGACCTCCTGGATCACGTTGGCGATCGCGAAGGTTTTACCGGTACCCGTTGCCCCGAGCACCACCTGCTGTTTGTATCCTTTTCTGAGACCCTCTATTAGCTTGGCAATGGCTTCAGGTTGGTCACCGGTAGGATGGAATGGAGCCTTTAGTTGGAATCGTTGATTTAGCATTCGTGACCATTATAGAACATAGGTTTGTACATGTGTGTAGGCTAATAAAATCGCTCGTCTCCTGGGTATCTTTCTAGGACGGGTATAATCCCGTCCGTTCTAGAATCAAACACTATCAAAACAACTGGTGGAACAGTAAATGGAAAACCTTCTCGACATCGCTATGATCATCCTTTCCATAACCCTGGTTGGCAGCATTATCCTGCAGAGCAAGGGCGCAGGGCTCGGCGGACTCACCGGCGGCGAGGTTGGTGGAGCATTTTCCGCCCGGCGCGGCTTGGAAAAGACTTTATTCCGCATCACCATCCTCTTGAGCATCTTATTCTTCAGTCTGGCGATCTATACGGTATACGTTTCGGGCTAGTTTTCACGAAACCAAACTAAATGGGCAGATTGCGTTGGCAGCTCCTCCTTGTGGTGCTGGCCCTGCTGGCCATCGCCATCTTGCTGCTTGCCAGGCAGCCGCTTCTGCGCGCGTTTGTGGCAGAGCCTGCTCAGGGCGGGATCTATATCGAAGGGCTGGTCGGCCGCCTGGGTCGACTGAACCCCTTGCTGGACAGCGCGAATCCGACGGATCAAGACATCAATCGCCTCTTGTTCAACGGATTAGTCCGCTTCGATGACCGCGGGAACCCCCAACCCGATCTGGCCGAAAGCTGGGGCGTGTCGCTGGACGGACAGCTTTACAACTTCGTGCTTCGCGAAGGTCTGACGTGGCATGACGGTCAGCCTCTTACGTCTGCTGACGTCGAGTTCACAATCAGCTTGCTTCGCAACCCGCTGCTGCCGATTCCCGAAGACGTCCGGGCGTTGTGGGAAACCATTGAGGTCAACGCGTTCGACGAACGCCACATCCAATTCTCTCTCCCGATCGCGTTTGCACCATTTCTGGACTACGTCAGTTTCGGAGTGCTCCCCCAGCATCTCCTGGGTGATCTGGATGCGGCTTCTCTTATGAATGCGCCCTTTAATCTGGAACCCGTTGGATCAGGACCTTATCGATTCGATCAGCTTATTACTGAAGGGGAAGATGTCACTGGTGTCTCCCTAACGGCCTCGAGCGATTACCACTTCGGCAGGCCCTTCATCGACCAGATCGTGTTTCACTACTACCCGAGTTCGGAGGTCGCTTATCAAGCTTACCAGCAAGGCGATATCCAGGGCATTAGTTACGTCGACCCCGTCATCTTGCCACAGGTCCTCGCCGATTCGACTCTGAATGTCTATACCGCTCGTTACCCAAGGTTGAGCCTAGTCTTGTTTAACTTGGGGAACGCATCCATACCGTTCCTACAGGAAATCGGAGTGCGCCAGGCCTTGATGTACGGACTCAACCGTCAGTGGATCGTCGATCAGTTTTTGGATGGACAGGCCATGGTCGCAGACAGCCCGATCCTTCCTGGAACCTGGGCCTACAACGAAAATATCCCAACAATCACATTCGATACGGATCGCGCCATTGCACTACTGAAGCAAGCCGGTTATACGATCCCCGCAGAAGGGGGCGATGTTCGCGGCAAAGAAGGGATCCCCCTCGAGCTCGAACTGGTTCATCCTGACGACGAACTCCATACACGCATCGCGCAAAGCATCCAATCCAACTGGGCGGAGATTGGCGTCAGAGTTGAGCTGGTCGCGGTTCCTTATATTGACTTGGTTACCAACTACCTTGAAACGGGCGCCTACGAGGCTGCCCTGGTGGAATTGAACTTCTCGCGATTCCCGGATCCGGATCCGTATCCGTTTTGGCACCAGGCCGAGGCCACAGGCGGCCAAAACTATTCGAAATGGGATGATCGGCGCGCGAGTGAATATTTAGAGAGAGCGCGAGCAGACTTTGGCGTTTCAAACAACCAGTCGCTCCGTACCCGCCTATATCGCAATTTTCAATCCCACTTCATGGAAGAGCTCCCTTCGCTGCCTCTGTTTTTTCCAGTATATAGTTACGCTGTTTCCTCCCAAATCCAGGGCGTCTCCGTAGGCCCAATCTTTTTGCCCAGCGACAGATTTGCCACGTTGAACGAATGGTTCGTGATTGCCAGAAGCCAGGCGGCAGAATTGGAAGCAACTGCGGCTCCGATCCTCGAGTTACCTACTCCGGGGGCGGAAGACGGTATGGAGTAAATATCCCCGGATCATTGCGTTTCGTCCAGAGAATACAAGTTTCTGTAAATCGTAAAAAGTTCGTATATGCTGCGGATGTGGTTGCGGGTTTCTTCGAAATGGACCACTTCCAGATAAAGATCCTGATCTCCATTTGCAAGGCTGCTCCAATATGAAGCATTGCCCGGGCCAGCGTTATACGCGGCCAGGGCGGCATAGATATCTCCATCAAATGCATTCAGTTGGATGGCCAGATAATGCGCGCCAAGCCGAATGCTTACATGAGGGCGATAGAGGTCCTCGGGGGCAAAATTCGGCGGCCAGCCATACAGCGTAGCAACTTCCTGACCGGTAGCAGGGATAATCTGCATCAGGCCCCTGGCTCCAGCCGATGAAGTGACGAAGCCCTCAAACAGTGATTCCTGCCTCATCATCGCATAGAAGAATAACGGGTCAAGCCGGTTCACGACCATTGCGGGTAAAACGATCTCTTTATAGTACGCGCCGAAGCGAAGCCTGTTGAAATAAACCGGAGCATTCATCGTCCCCGCGTCGCTCATCCCGGCAAGGTTTAGGACCTCCCTGGCCGCGAAAATCGCGGTGCGGTAAAGACCTAAATCCACCGTATAGTTCGCCAACCTGAACGAGTTCGCCGGATCTCCTGCCACAGTTTCCCGCAGACTTTCAAATTCAGCCCGCGCCATCTCGTATTCACCTAATTTCCACAATTCTGTCCCGCGCTGAAAACGTGGGTCGGAGGCCAGCGCGCCGGGATTACTAAGATTGTCCTCGGGCGGCAAAGCAAATGTGCTGCGAACCCAGGCTTCCGCTTCCAGGCGGTCAGCTTCCAGGTCAATATCGAAAGAATAGTTCGCCGGAGGCTCGAACGCCTCCCGTCCAGCCAGCAGGTCCTTGGCGCGCTCAGTGTAATAACCGGTGGGGTCAACCACTGAGGTCTGTTCCCAGGCATTGAGCGCGCCAGCATCGTCGCCCTGCGCCTGAAGCGCCTTCCCTATCCAAAACAGGCTCTGCGACCCTTCCTCCAGGCTCAGGGAGGCCTGGTAGGCGCGCAGGAAAAAGCTTTGCGCACTCGCATAATTCTCCAACCGATAAAAAGTAATTCCCGTAAGGAACAACGCATCGTAGGCATACTCGGACGAAGGGTATTCGTTCGCTACTCGCGGCCAAATCTCAGTGGCTCGTGTCAAGCGGCCGCCGCGCTCCGCAATGCGTCCCGCCGTGAACAGGAATTCCGCCGCCGCTTCTTGGCTGGGGGTGGATGCAACGAAACTTAGAAGAGTATTGATGGCCCCCTCATAATCCTCTTGATCTACCCATTGGGTAAATGCTTTTTCGGAATACGCATCCACCCAGTGCTCGCTGAATTGATGCTCATTGATGATGTGATCCCATTCCTGGTTTGCCGTAATGTAATCCTCAATCCCCTCCAAGGCCCGCGCCCGAAAGAAGTGGGCCGTGCCGTCGTGCTCCGCAGGCGCGCTGGCCAGATAACGATCCAGTGCGGAAATGGCCACCCCGTAAAGCTCCTGTGCATTCTCAACGTCGGTCGTGGTGGTCGCGGTGTAGTAATCAATAATGCCCCGCTGCAGCTCATCAACCGGGATCCCGGCCTGGACAAGCTCCACCAGAGCCGCGTACGAAGAGTAGGCTAAAGGAAAGTTGTCGACTGCATCCTGATAACGAGCGGTTGCCTCGGTCTCATTCCCCATCGCCGAATAGGCGCGTCCCATTAAATAGTCGGCGTCGGCCTTCAAATAATCATTGGGGGTGTTGTCGTATACGTTTTGATACGTTGCAATCGCCGACTCGTAATCTTTGCTGGCGGCAAACGCATTGCCCACCTTGATTAATATCCCAAAATTGTCGTTCAGCTTCGGCGCCTGAATTGCGGATTCATAAGCAGATATCGCACCCATATAGTCCGCCGCGGCATACAGGTCGTCCCCGCGCCATTCCTGGACAGTTGCGTCGATGATCCCTGGCCGTAACTCAAGGTACGTCTGGTAGTCAGCAGCGGCGTTTGCGAAGTCTTCGAATTCCCCGTAGATCCTGGCGCGCAGAATGTAGGCGCCCGCTGCGGCTGCGGTGTCCGCGTAGCGATCGACGAGCACGTTTACGGCCTCGCGCGCTGCCGTGATCTGATCCTGTTCAAAAAAGCATCGCGCCATCCCCAACAACGCTGCGCCTTCAAGTTCGACATCTTCACTTTCTTCAAACGCACCTTGATACTCGCGTAAGGCGCTATCCCAATCGCCGTAAAAGAAAAGCAGATCCCCGACCTCAACCCTGGCTTCATTGGACAGCGTGGCAACAGGTGTTGGCTCGGAAATGAGCCTCGAAGTTGGAGTAACTTCCGGTTGCGGGGTATAAGTTGGCAGCGAGGGGTCCAGGACGCGTTCCAGGTTACAGGCCTGGGCTAACAGACTAATAACCCCCATTAGCAAAACGAGCCTTGGCAGTTTCACCGCAGGAATATACCTTGCCAAAATTGGGGTGTCAACGCGGGTTGGGAGCTGGCGCATTTCTTGTAAACTTTTCTTCGTGAACGCAGAACGCGCCCAATATCGTATTGCCGATATCCCAACAGATGATCGACCGCGTGAACGCCTAAAGAAATCCGGCCCCGAATCACTCAACACGGCCGAGCTTTTGGCCATTCTAGTTCGCACGGGAGTAAAGGGTGAAAGCGCCATTCAATTGGGGCAACGACTTCTGAAGGCATTCAACGGCCTCGCCGGGCTGCAGCGCGCTCCCTATGAGGAAGTGGAAACTCAACGCGGGATGGGCGAAGCCAAAGCGACCACGATCAAAGCTGCCATCGAGCTTGGCCGCAGGCTAAGCATCCTGGAGCCAGAGGCCAAACCAACCATCAGCAACCCGGCTGACGCCGCTGCGATGGTGCAATACGAAATGTCTGCGCTGGAGACTGAACACCTGCGGGCCATTTTGCTGGACACGCGCAATCATGTCATCGAGATCGTCGAGATCTACCGGGGTTCGCTGAATTCGACCAATGTGCGCGTGGCTGAGGTATTCACCGCCGCAGTCCGTCGAAACGCAGCGTCGCTCATCCTCGTGCACAACCATCCCAGCGGCGATCCCACGCCAAGCCCCGAGGATTTGGCGCTCACCAAAGCATTACGGGAAGCAGGAAACCTGCTCGATATCGAACTCCTGGATCATCTGATTATCGGCCAGTGTCGCTTAGATTAAAATAAAGAACGGCACCTAGGGATCGGAGAAGAGCGCAAAAATTAATCATAGCACGACCTATTCCAAAACGTACATCAAATTCTCTCAAACACACAACCCCCTGAATAC
>JBOGUK010000131.1:0-3033 GCA_050695915.1 Anaerolineales bacterium | reverse complement strand
GATTTCAGATCAGTCCGCAGGCTGCCCGCCAGCGAAAGCGACACGATGCGCTTTGCGCCGAAAGCAATCAACTCTTCGGCCAGCGTGGCGACAACAGGAGCGCCGAAACCGAAATTCGCCATTACAGCGATCTTTTTTACGGGCTGCTTCAACATATACAGATCGCCCAAGTAGTGCCCAGCGCGGCGATAAGGATGCTTGCGTTTGAGCCGCTCGGGCAGCCCGCGCTTCAAACAGATTATGGCGGCGTCAATCTTCGGAGCCCCCTTGAGATGCCCACGGGCTTGCTGGTAAGCGATCACGTCCATCGCTGACAACATGGGCGTGCCTCGGTGTTTCTCTGGAAAGAGTGGAAATGGCATTCAGCTCATGCGGGCGGACGGTTTTCCGCGCGCCCAGAAATATAGAAGGATCACAGAAAGCGACACTTCAGCCGCAACCACAGCCCAAGCTGCTCCCAGAATTCCAAGAGACGGAATCCACAGCAAGCAAAGCATCCCCAAGACAGCAATGGCGATCAGCAGTGAGGCAATAATTTGTTTTTCCCTGCTTGCGGCCAACAGCCTGGTGGCAAAGTATTGGCTAATGGTGAATGGAATCAAAGTCCACCCAACCACCTCAAGCACTTCAACGCTGGGGATGAAATCTTCACCAAACAAGAACAGCGTCAGCGGTCCGGCAAAGAGGAACACGACAACCGCGAAAACCGCGGAAAATGCTACCAGTCCGCCGAATGAAAGGCCAAATGCACGTGCGTACTGCGCCCTCCTTTTGCTGGCGTGCGCCTGCGACATCGTGGGCAGCAGAGCGCTGAGCACGGCGACGTGAACGAATTTAGGCGCCTCCACCACTCGCAGCGCCGCGGCGAACCAGCCGGTCGACGCGGCATCCTGCATGCTGCCAACGAAATACAGGCTCAGCCTTTGGTATCCTGTCGCCAGGATGCCAAAGGCGGCGATCGCCGCGCCAGCCCGCAGGACGCGGCCAATTGGCTCCTTTTTTGCACGCCAGACCCCTGCAAGGTCGGGCAGGCGCGCAAACGAGATTATGGCGGCCACTATCGCTACGACAATCTGAGCTGCGAGTAACACAATGATGAGTCCACCGATTCCTGTCCTTGTGCCCGGGAGCAACAAGATTCCAGTTACCTGCATTAACACGAACATGACAGTGAGAAAGCTGTAGGCCCCCATCTGTTCTCTGCCGCGCAGCGCCGCGCCGAAGACGGTGAAGAAGGCCAGAGGAATCAGCGACAGGCTGTAAATCCGCATCGGCGTCACGATGCCAGCCTGCTGCGGCCAGTATGGCGTAAGTACGAAGATCAGCAGGATGGCGAGCGCCGAGATCGCCAACTGCACGGTGAGCGCAGGCAGAAAATACGAAAAATCGCGCCGGGCGGCGATCTCGCGAACCAGCAGCACGTCTGTTCCCAACGTGCTGATGCCGTTAAACAAAAAAATCACCGACGTAATCAATGCGTACTGCCCAAGCACCGCGTCGCCCATCCTGTGGGCGATCAGGATCGTTACCAGGATAGTGAGCAGCTGGCTGGCTGCCCTGCCCGCGAGCAGCCAAAACGCGTTTGCGCCCATTCGCTTGCCTATGCGCAACGAGTAATCTGACAACAAGGCCGGCCCCAGGCTAGGGCTGATATCGGAAGGAGTAGACAATGAAATCGCCAAGTTGGTTGAAGGGAAATACGCTTGATAGCAAATTATCAAGCCACACGAGGAATCGATAAAGCGACGGGCGTCGCCTGGAGAATTGCTTCCTATCCATCGGCGGGCTGAAAAGCGATAGGGATTGCTGCTTAACCAATCGAAACTTGCCGCGGAACGCCGATTTTATATGTCGCGGAGAGTGATAATAAATTCGATACGGAATGCCCTTTGGGCTCACCACCGCCCCGCCCCGCTTCCAGCGCCGGAACGCGACCTTAAATCGCGCCCGAAAGACCTCCAGCCATTCCCACGGGCACATCGGCGGCATGATGACCATCGTGGCAATGGCGCCTGGGCTGAGCGCATGCGGAAGCTGCTCCGCGAATGCTCGTAAATCAGGGATGCAATTCAATCCCCCGATGTTTGAAAAACAAGCTTGGTATTGGCCGCCTTCGGTTTTTTCAAGTTCGGTAAACGAGAGCACCTGGGTAGTGATCTTTCCCTGGAAGCCTTCGGCTTGCACCTTCTTCTCGATCTCAGCCACCATTCCCTCGGCAACGTCGGTTGCGTGAAAGCGGTAACCGCGGTTCGCCAGCACCACGGCATCCGTGCCTGTGCCAGCGTTCACTTCGAGGATCTTGTCAGCCTTATGTATCAGGCTCGTGAAGTGCTCGTAGATCTCGTTGCGCACCCGCTTGAGGTTTTCGTTCTCGACTTCGTATTCATCGTAAACGCCCGATTGGCGCGTGAACGCCTCGGCGACGTCTGCGATTTGTTGAGCGACTTCTTTGCCAAGTCCAGTCATATTCCAGCGCCTATAATTGAACTCAGATGAAACACTTGCGGTTGCTTTTCCTTCTGCTGCTGACGGCATGTTCGAGCGAACAGTTATCCATCAGAATTCTCAATATACCTGATTACGCAGCCACGGGTGACCTTGAAATCGAAGTCTGCGCGTCGCAACCGCTGGAAATTTCGGATTTATCTGTCAATTTGTACGTCACTGAAAACATAGAATGGTCAACCTTAAAAAACGTCAAAGCTTACAACGAGTACTTTTCAGGGAGTTTCGCCGGTTTCCCTGGAGATATTAGCAACCCCATTTCAATCGACCTTTGGAAGCCCTCAGGGCCGAATTGCTACGAGGCAACGCTAATAGGCATTTTCCTATGGACTGAAGACTGGCACGCGAAGAACCGCTGTCCCTTCAAGGCAATAGTGATTGTCGCGACGTATAGACGAGGCGAAATGAATGGCGTACGAGTCCTCGAATGTCATATCTGAGTCTGCCGCCGCAAACTGGACAGCGAACTCACTAAATTGTTTATAACCAGCGGGATAAGCAAGGGGAACAAGGGCATCCATAGCCGGG
>JBOGUK010000130.1:0-5125 GCA_050695915.1 Anaerolineales bacterium | reverse complement strand
GCTTTCAACATGGCATATTCGCCGCTTACGTTATAAGCAGCCAGCGGAATTTCCGGAAAGGCGTCTCGCACCTCCCGGATTACATCCAGGTAAGGCAAAGCTGGCTTCACCATCAGAACGTCTGCGCCTTCGGCAATATCTAACGCAGATTCGCGCAACGCTTCACGGCGGTTGCCTGGATCCATCTGATGCGATTTCCGATCCCCAAAGCTGGGCGGAGATTCGGCCGCGTCACGGAACGGCCCATAGAAGGCAGAGGCATATTTAACCGAATAGGAAAGGATGGGCAGGTGCTCAAATTGCTTCTCGTCCAACGCTTCACGGATTGCCGCCACCATGCCGTCCATCATCCCGCTGGGTGCAACCATGTCTGCGCCCGCCTCGGCGTGCGAAATGGCCGCTCGAGCAAGGATTTCCAGCGTGGGTTCGTTAAGCGCATAATCCCGGGGAAGATGCGGATGGTTATGCTCCGCGCGGTTTACAATACCGCAATGACCGTGGTCGGTATATTCGCAAAGACACAAATCAGTGATCACCACCATATCGGGAACAATGGCCTTGATCGCCTTAATTGCCTGCTGCACGATGCCGTCATCAGCAAAGTTTTCTTTGCCAACAGGGTCTTTCGCTTTTGGGATCCCAAAGAGAATTACGGCGGGGATGCCAAGCTCAAAGAGAATTTTGACCTCCCGGGCCGCAAGGTCCGGTGACCATTGGTAAATGCCTGGCATTGAGCTGATCTCTACGCGCTTACCTCCTCCGTGCCGCACAAACATGGGCGCAATAAGGTCATTCGGCGTTAGGGAGGTTTCTCGTAGCATGCGCCGCATGGTTGCAGATATTCGCAGCCTGCGCAGCCGCGTCACTGGATATCCGCGACTCAAAAACGTACTCATTGATCCGTCTCCCCAAATTTGTGTTGATAGAAATTTTCAAGGGCTTCAAGCATGCCGGTAAGAGTGTGCACCCTGGCAATCACGTTTAGGGGCAGATTCAGGCTGCTTGCAATCTTGGCCGTTTCCGGCCCGATGTACGCGTAGATTGGTCCGCCCGGCATGTTGCCAGGGTCCAATCTTTTTTGTTCCAAAATTAAAGCAAAGGATTTCGCTGCTGAACCGCTCGCGAACGAAATGACATCAACACCTTCACCCACAGCCTTCCAATCACTAACGCGGGGAGAGACCGCAGCCGTGTGATAGACGACCAGTTCAGTTACCTCGCCCCCACCGCCGCGGATCGCCAGGGGTAGATCGTCAGACCCTGGCTGGCCTCGCGCCAGCAAAATGCTTTTTCCTGCAAGGCGTCCTAGTCCGGGCAGGATAGCCGCCGAAACGTGGTCTTCGGGCATGAAATCCACATGCCAGCCCAATCCCTGGATAGCCTCGGCCGTGGTCGGACCGACGGCGGCAAGCTTCAACCGAGCTGGTGGCGCCTGGTCTTCAAGTAGTTCCTTCAGGGCGGCAACACTGTTGGAACTGGTAAACACAAGCCAATCAAATCGTTCCAGGTTCGCCAAGGTGCCACCGATTTGTGCATCGGCCGCTACAGGGCGGATTTCAATAATAGGGAAGCAAATAGGCGTAGCTCCGCGTTGGTGCAGCAGGCGGGCGAAACGCTCAAAATCTGCTCTTGGGCGCGTAACCACCACGCGTTTCCCCCAAAGCTTAGACATCGAGCAATTCTCCCGCACCCATCGCAAGGGCCTGCTTGGCCAGCGTCCTTCCTAGGCTGACGAGGTCTTCACCTTCGCCTGCAACGTTAATCTGCTGCTCCCCATATTTGGAGATTACGCGCCCTAGCATTTTGATCTTTCCCTTGCCAACAATCTCAGCGTAGGCGCCAACCGGAAGTGAGCACCCCCCGCCCAAAGCGGCCAAGAACGCCCGCTCGGCCGTCACAGCTCGTCGCGAATCGGGATGGTCGATAACTGCCAGATAATCCCTGAAGGTTGGGAGGTCTCTGCGGCATACTACGGCCAGGGCGCCCTGCCCGGGCGCTGGCACCATAATGTCAAAAGATAATCGTTCACTGACAAACTCTTCGAGACCAAGTCGGACTACACCGGCCTCTGCCAACACGATGGCATCAAATTGCCCGTCAAGCAGTTTTTTAATTCTTGTGTCGACGTTCCCCCGGATGGGCTTAACCTTTAAATCAGCTCGGTAGGAAAGAACTTGGGCTTGACGTCTCAGGCTGGATGTGCCCACAGTGGCGCCTTCGGGCAATTCGGACAGGAGATTGCCCTTGCGACTGAGCAGCACATCTCGAGCGGATTGCCTAAGAGGAATGGCCGCGATAACCAAATCGGGGGCTTCATCAATTGGCAGGTCTTTCAGGGAATGGACAGCCAAATCGGCCTCGCCTTGCCGCAAAGCGAGATCCAGCTCGGCGGTGAACAGGCCCTTACCGCCGATCTCAGGAAGGGGCTGCCCGATCAATTCGTCTCCCCGTGTTCTTAAGTGCTTCACCTGAATCGAAAGCCCGGGCCAGTACTCCTTCAATGCGTCAGCAACCAGGCTGGTTTGGTACTGTGCCAGTTTTGATTCCCTTGTGGCAAACCGCACCTCGCCGTTTTCTCGAACTTTGTTCTTATTCACTTTTCAATCCAAAAAGCCCGCGGACCCATTCGTTGTAAATCTCATCATTTCCATTGTTGGCCGCGTATTTCTTCAACTGCAATGTGGGCTGATGGAGGATTTTCTTTGTGATTGATTTGGTAAGCCGTTCCATCTCTTGCTTTTGCAGAGAATCGAGATGCGGCATGTTTCGCAGGCTGCGCTCCAGCTCAGATTTTCTGATCCCTTCGACCTGTTGGCGCAGTTCTTTGATCACCGGAACCGCGGATTGCTGCTTGAGGTGATTTATATACTTGCCGAACTCTTCATCGACGATTCGTTCGGCTTCCACAATCTGCCTTTTCTGCAAGCTGCTCATCTCAGCCGCCATTTTTTCCAGATCCGCCATGTCATACAGCCTCACATTGGCGAGCAGGCCCACCTCCGGATCCACATCACGAGGCACGGCAATATCGATGATCGCCAGAGGCGTCGCTTGCCGCGATCGCATCACTTCTTTCATTTGTTCCCTGGTGACGATATATTCCTCAGCCGAAGTTGAACTGAATAAGACATCGCTTGTTCTCAGCAATCGTGTTAAATCGCTAAACTCACCGGTTTCCACGCCCCACGTTTGGGCCAGCCTTTTGGCCCTTTCCACACTCCGACTAACCACTGTGATCTTTTTCAGCCCCCGCGCCAAAAAAGCTTTGATTGCCAATTCGGCCATTTCTCCTGCACCCACCACGACAACGCGGCTCTTGGCAGCGTCGTCCTGCTGCATGCACACTATTTTGACCGCCAAAGAAGGTATCGATGAGTTCAAACGATTGAGAGTTGTTTGGGTTTGAATCCTCTTTCCACAGTTCAAAGCCGCCTGGAATAGATTGGACAGGCTCTTGCCGGCAGTACCGCTGGAGAGAGCTAGTCTGTAATCCGACGCAACCTGGCCAAGGATTTGGTGCTCTCCAACCACCACCGAATCCAGGCCCGCGGCGACTTTAAAGAGGTGCCGGACTGCGCTTTCGCCCGCAAGCTGATACCCGCATTCAACCAACTGGCGCGGCTCAACATGAGCAGCAACAGACCATGCGTCGAGCAGCGTTACAAAATTCATGTTTGCAGCCATTGCATACGCTTCCACTCGATTGCATGTGCAGAGAATTGCAATCTCAGGGTAGCCGTTTCTCGCAACTTGGTCGCGCATGAATGCGAGCAACCTATCCTTAGTCCAAATGAGTTTTTCCCTCATCTCCAGCGGCGAGCTGAGATGATTGAAGCCAAGGCACAGCAGTTGCGTCATCCGGTCTTCACAAGCTTTCGTCCCAAATGTTCTTCAACCAGATCGGCAAGCGTGCGAATAAACGTAGGCGAGGCATTCAAAGAATGTGTTCTTTCAAGCCTGGCGCCATTTTGTTCTGCGATCTGGCGGGCTTCGATGTCAATGTCATACAAAACTTCCACGTGGTCACAAACGAACCCAATAGGGACAACAAGCAGATCTTTTTCACCGCGCTGAGCCAGTTCCGCAACCACATCCTGGATCTGAGGACCAAGCCAGGGAATGGCCTTTGCTCCGGCGCTCTGGAAAGAGAATTGCCATGATCCCTCCCTGAGATCTAATCTTTCGGCCAAAAGTCTTGCTGTTTCCTGAAGCTGAATTTCATAAGGGTCGCCCGTTTCTAAAATCGCGGCAGGGAGACTGTGGGCCGTAAAAATCACAAAGGGTATCCTGCCCTTAAACGCCTCAAATCCGATAACCATTTTCTCCGCGATGGCCTCAAGCAGGCCCGGGTGTTTATGCCAGCCTTGTACGCGGACGAAATCAATCGCGTAACCCTGAAGGGCCTCGTCGAGCGCTTGATAATATTTGCCAGTGCTCATCGATGAACTGTGCGGCGCCATCACGATGGCAACCGCCCGCTGGATGCCTGCCTCCGCCATTTGCTTTACCGCCTTTGAAATGCGCGGCTCCCAGTGGCGCATGCCCACGAAAGCTTTGAAATTTGCCCCACTAGCCGGACTGCGCTTATTCAATTCTTTCTCAAGCGTCAAGGACTGTTCTGTTGTTTTATCGAGCAAGGGAGACTTGCCCCCTATCTTTCGATATCTCTCAGTGATCTCCTCAACCAGCTCAGGAGAGGGTGGTGTTCCACTCCGCACATCAAGCAGGTAATCCTCCATCTGGCTCAAATCGCCCGGACTTCCATAGGCCATCAGAAGGAGGCCGATTGGCTTTGAGGTCGTCATTTTGAAATGTGGGGTTCTATGGGCTTTGTTCGGGTCCAGAGGGCCAAGGCCTCTTTGGGTTTATGGTATACGGCAGTAAAAAGGGGGGTATCACGCTCCGTATAACGCCGTGCTTCGGTATCGCGCAGGACATAAACCAGATCTGAGAACATGGTCAAATCATCCGTTTCATAAACCACAACAAATTCCTGATTCTGAAGCCCAAATGAATAGAGCAGCAACTGTTTTATTTCCGGGAATTCTTTTCCGATGCGGATATGCTCGTTCATCATGCCTTGTCTGGCCTCCCGGCTCATCAAGTACCAGGCGCTAGTCTTGGC
>JBOGUK010000129.1:0-7827 GCA_050695915.1 Anaerolineales bacterium | reverse complement strand
GGCAGGCGCCGGCGCCGACTGGGGTATCTTCTAACTATCCGGTTGTTGAGGAGGAGAAATGAAGAACGGCAAATGCCCAAACTGCGGTTCCAACAGCGTTTACACCAAGCCCAAAGGCGGTGTGTTTGGCCGCGATGGGCTTTTTCTAGATACCGGCGGCATTTCCAAACCAATCGGATATGACACCTATGTTTGTAAGCATTGCGGATTGATCGAGACTTATGTGAACGACGAAAAGAAATTAGCCGAAGTCGCTCAGAAATGGGACAAGGTATAGCACCTAGCAAAATAGTCTTGCCAGCCACGCGTGGCCTGATGTAAGAGGTTAAAAACCCTCGACTCGCTGCTTCCCTACGGGCCATTTTTTTATCTCTTCCCATGAACTTAAAGGCCCCACCAGACGTCCGCCGAGACAGAAACGCCAGGCCCCCACGAATCGGTTGAGACGACTAACAACCGGTTTGTGAGCTATAATCTCGGACTGTCGGGGCGTGGCGCAGTCCGGTAGCGCACTTGCATGGGGTGCAAGGGGTCGGAGGTTCAAATCCTCTCGCCCCGACCAGGCAGAAAGCCGCTTTTTCAAGCGGCCCTTTTTGTTTCAAGAACTCCGCCATGCTTACCCTTCGCAAACACTCACGGTCAGCTTCCACCCGATTATTGCATCTGAAACCTTGGTTAACAAACCGACTCCTGAGTACGTAGGGACAGAGCCAGTCCTGACCCTGAGCGGAGTGAAGGGGAAGGATCTAAGACCTGTCCGCCCGCTGCAGGCGGGAACCACGCTTGGTCAATTTTACAGCTTTGGAGTGAAGGGGAAATGCCATCCGGGTAGCGCGTGACCAGATTAGATAAAAACAAACGTAGAACTATAGGGAAAGTATTTCTTGAATCTTCTCGAAATCCGGAAGCGGTGTGCGATATTCAAAGAACTCTCGCCACGGATCGTCTTCGGGCCTGGCGATGCGTTCAAAGATATTGCTTATCGTGAAGCTGTTGGATCGCAAATCTTTACTTTCCAGCTCCTCCCATAATAATGGCGCCGCAACCGGCGCGTGGCGCTTCGCTCGCAGCGTATAAGGGGCCACGCTTGTATGACCGTAGCGGTTGCGCAAGTAATCCAGGAAAACGCGATCTTTGCGTTTTTCCTTGCGAATTTCGGTTGTGAATTTCTTGTCTCGCTTCACCATGGTCTGGCACAGCGCCTTGGCGAAGAGTTGAATCGTGTCGTAATCATGCTCGGGAACCAGGGGGACAGCAACATGCAGTCCGCGGGAGCCGGTGGCCATCAGGAATGCAGGCAACCCGAGTTCGATGAGTATGGCCTTCACTTCGCGAGCACCCCCCTTTACTACATCCCAACTTTCCTCAGTTGAGGGGTCAAGATCGAATACGATCTTGTCTGGCTTGTGGAGATCATCTTTCAAGCTCAGCCAGGGATGCAGCGTAAACGCGGCATATTGCGCCAGATACACCAAGGCTGCTGCATTATTTGCCATCGCCTGCATCTGAGTCTCGGTATCGCTTACGTCGACCTCAACGCGTTCGAGATAGTCGGGAAAATAATCCGGTGCCTCCTTGTGATAAAAGCCCTTCACTTTAATGCCATCGGGGAAGCGTTCCATGTTTAGTGGACGATCCTTCAAGTGCGGCAGCATGGCAGGCGCGATGTGTTCGAAGTAATCGATCACCTGCCCTTTTGTGATCCCGTCGTCGGGAAAGAGCAGTTTATCGATGTTGGTGATTTTCACCTTATGGCCTTCGACCGCGCGGAAGACAGGCGCGCCGAAACGGGCATCGTTCTGGGATGTCCTTGGGTTCTTGTTCTCGCGCAACGCGAAGAAGCGCGGATGGCGCAGAATGCCCGCCTTGGTCATATCCCCATATCCAACAGAAGCGGCCATCACAGGTTCAACCCAGCGGACCCCATCGGTTTCCAGGTACTCGTGCGGCAGGAACGGATTTTCATCGGCTTCGATTGCGGTCAGCCGCTGGCGCAGGTCGCGGATCATTTCGTCGCTGAAGCCCGTCCCCACCCTGCCGCGATAAACCAGGTTGCCGTTATCGAATTCCCCAACCAATAGCGCGCCGAAGCCGCGCATACCTGCATTCGGTTCCGTGTAGCCGCCGATGACAACTTCGCGCCGCTGCACACATTTAAACTTCAGCCAGCTTTTGGAGCGGCGGTGCTGGTAAGGCGCATTGGCATCCTTCGCGATTACGCCTTCCAGCCCTTTTTCGCAGGCGTCGGTGAAGAGTTGGATCCCGTTACCCACTTGATGTTCAGTTAAACGCATCGGGTCTTTGAACTCGATGACTTTCGCCAGCAGGTTCTTTCGCTCCATTTGAGGCAGACGCGTAGTTTCGTGGCCCTCGAAAAAGAGGATGTCAAACAGGTACAAAAAGGTGGGCACTTCTTTCAGCAGATCTTCGTTGGGCGCGGCGACGTGCATGCGCTTTTGCATGCGCTCGAAACTGGGCCGCTCTCCATCGAAGGCAACGATCTCGCCGTCGAGCACCATATCGAGGTCGCCGAGGCCCTTCAGCGCGCGGATCAGTTCCGGGTATTGGTGGCTGATGAACAGCTGGTTGCGCGACAGCATCTGAACTTGCCCACCGCGGCAATAGACCAGGCATCGCTCGCCATCCAGCTTTTGCTCGTAGATCCAACCCTTTCGGTCGAAAGGTTTTTCCTCGAGCGTAGCCAGCATTGGGTCCATCCAGCCGGGGAATTCAGACTGTTTCAGTTTGCTTTTAATGTCATCCGGCAATGTGGCAAGAATGGGATGCATTTCTTTGCGGTTTCCCTCAGCCTTAACCTCTTGAATCGTTTTCCCGCTTTTTACTGACTTAGGGAAAGCCTCGATGATGTTTAGATCAGGATCGGCATCCTTATCCTTCATTTTGATCATCAACCAATTCTTCTTCGAATCCTGAAATTTCGTTTGCACCAGAGCATACGCACCCTTTAGTTTTTCTCCATGCAGACGAATTTCGATCAACCCTTCCTCATAAGATTGCTGGATGGTTAGCGGTTTTTTCTTTTCCCCGCGGATATTCTCGTACGTGCCTTGATCCCAAACAATGACTGGCCCCGCCCCGTATTCGCCTTTGGGGATCACGCCTTCGAAATCGATGTAATCAATCGGGTGATCTTCGACCTCCACAGCAAGCCGCTTATCCTGCGGGTCGGTAGAAGGGCCCTGTGGAACCGCCCACGATTTAAGTACCCCGTTCGCCTCGATACGGAAATCGTAGTGCATCCGGGTCGCATCATGCTGCTGCACCACAAAGCGCGCCTCGCCGGCGCGCTCTGCAGGTTTGCCCTCAGGTTCAGCTGTTTTCTCGAAATCGCGCTTTTCGCGATATTCCTTTAACTTATCCGCTTCGTCGACCACAGCGCGAACGCATGAATGCGTACTATGCTTCTACCTGAGTCTTGCTTTTTTCGATGCTGGCTCGCAGAGCTTCCAGCAGATTGCTATCGTCCGTGCTCTTGGGCTGCGCCTCGGCCATTGCAGTGATATCGATTCCCTGGGCCTTCTGCTCGATAATTTGCTTCAGCTCCTCTATGAAGGTATCGTGAAACTTTTCTGGCTCAAAGGGTTCGCTTAACTGATCAACCAGGTTCAGAGCCAGGTCCAATTCCTTTTCATTCATTTCTTCACTGGTGGGAAGGTTGAGGTTCTCGGGTTCGCGCAATTCGGATTGGAAGCGGATCTGATTGAGGATTAGCGCGTCGCCCGCAGGCTTGAGGATGGCCAGGTTTTCCTTCGTGCGCAGAATGAACTTGGCAACCGCCACCTTCTTGGACTTCTTAAGTGCTTCCCGAAGCAGCACGTACGCCCTCTGAGCATTCTTTTCCGGCGCGGTGAAATACGGTTTTTCAAAGTAGGTGCTGTCGATATCCTCCTCATTGGCGAATGCCACAATTTCGATCGTTTGGGTCTTCTTTGGGCTGGCCTTCTTGATGTCTTCCTCGTCGATGACAACGTAGACGCCTTCTTCGATCTCGTAACCCTTGACGATATCTTCGTAGGGCACCTCCTGCCCATCGTTGGCTGCCACGCGCAAATATTTGATGCGTGAAAGGTCGTTCTTGCGCAGTTGGTTGAACGCCAGCTCCTGTCCCTGGGTTGCCGAAAACAGCTTAACGGGAATGTTGATCAGGCCAAAAGCAATCGCGCCGGACCAGATAGCCCGGGCGCCGCCAGCCGCTTTCTTCCCTTTCTTTGATTTCTGTTCTACTTCTGAAGCGGTTTCGTCTGCCATAGTTGTACCTCTAATATAGTTTAACGCATCCGGCAATCAGAATGTTGCTTTTTTCACGAGACCTACTCTGCCGAAGCGACAAAGACATAATCGAAAGCAAGGGTGCCGTTGTCGCCGGGAAACCACCAGGCGCCTAGCGGCCCTCTCAACTGGTACCCACGCTCCGCGTGGGTACCCTGTTTTGGCGCTCCTCGTCAGCATGAGCATCGTCCACTTCCTTTACATTTGCCCCCAAATTTCCCACAAGTTGGTTATTCGCTGTTATTAATGACATGAGGCAATAGATGAATCATGCGGGAAAAGGCAGCGATATGGACCAAACGTCGAACTGCAACAACCACACTTACCACATCTACCATAGTGACCAAATCTACCAAATCGCCCATGAAGACAACATCTACCAACCTACCACGCGGCTGTCACTATCACTTTCGGATTCGCGGGAACGCGGGGCGGCTGCTCCCACTGTGACATGCTCACTCCCACGCGCCACCAGCCGGGAATCTGTAGGGACAGCGTCTCAGACCTGTCCGCCGCAGTAGGCGGGAACCCCCGCGTGTATCTTTACAACGCGTCACAGCAGGAGGAGCGATTCAAACTTTGAGAGAGATCCTTGCCGTAAAAAGGATCCCGCTAAACCCGTGTCAAGAAGGCGACCGCGCCAGGCTGGGACCCCGATGACAAGTTGTACTAGTGCTGTGTGTCGTCGGTACAAGTACAACTTGACAAACCCATGGCATGCGGACAAGGTTGGGCCATCCCCTCATCATCCCTGCCGTTTACACCTACCACAGTGACCACATCTACCAATTTGCCCATGAAGACAACGTCTACCACCCTACCACGCGGCTGCTTAACCCTTGCTCCGCGCTTATCCTCGCTGTGGCGGTGAGTGTGATTCGTGTGTTTCCTGGCGAAGCGAAGAGCCTGCCCTGAACGAAGTGAAGGCCTTGCAGGAGTCATTGCGCCAGGCTTGGAGAGCATCGCCCCTTCACCGATCTCAACGCAAGCCCGCGTCAAGAGGAAGCACAGAATGGATTGTAAAGTTTTAACGAAGTGAGGGGGGAATTAGATCAAAACCGGGGAGGGAATTCCAATTTCGAACAGCGACTGGCTATTGCGGGTAGGCGCGAGCTTATAATCTTTTTGATGACGCGTATTGCATTTTTCTACCCCGTCGACCACGAAGCGCATCGCAATCCAGGCCATGCCGAGCGCCCGGAACGCGTGGAAGTGATCCGAAAGGCGCTTGATGACGCAGGTTACTGGGCGCACGGCATGCAGGTGAGCCCTGAGCCGCTCCCTGATTTCATTCTGCACAGCATTCACACCGAAGAGTTGTTGGACACTGTGCGTCGGCACAGCGAACTGGAACTCAATATTGATGGCGATACCTACCTTACGAAACAAACCTGGCAGCTGGCCTTGAACGCGGCAGCCGGGGCGGCCGCAACCGCCAAAGCCGTGTGGACAGCCAAAGCGGATTGCGGCTTCGCCCTCACCCGCCCTCCGGGCCACCATGCCACGCGAACGCACGCGATGGGCTTTTGCCTTTTGAACAATGTAGCGTTAGCTGCGGAAAGTCTGCTGAAAAGGGAAAGCGCGCAAAGACTTGCGATCATCGACATGGATGTGCACCATGGCAACGGAACCCAGGATATTTTTTACGACCGTGGCGACGTGCTGTATATCTCCACACATCAGTCGCCTCTGTACCCGGGAACCGGCAGACTGGCCGAGCGCGGCTCCGGTCGCGGCGACGGATTCACGGTGAATATCCCACTGCCGCCTGGTTCCGGAGATGCTGCATTCCGTGAAGCGTATGGAGATTTCATTCCACAAGTCCTTGATGATTTCAAACCCGAAATGCTCTTGATTAGTATCGGTTTTGACTCACATTGGAAGGATCCACTGGCAAACTTACTTGTGAGCGCTAATGGATATGGTGAGGCAGTCCGGTCCCTGCAAGATTGGGCCATGACTAATTGCGGTGGGCGAATCAGCCTCTTTCTCGAAGGCGGCTACGATCTGGAAGCGCTCGCAGCCGGGGCGCTCGCTGTAGTATCTGCTCTTGTAGGAGAGGAAACACGAGACGAGCTTGGCCCAGCTCCACTTCCTGAGAATCGGGAATGGCAGGCCGTGATCGAACAACTCCACAGGATTCGGGCCAGTTAAGATTACAGAAAGGATTTTGAATGGAATTAGCCCTGATGATCGAAGGCCAAGATGGCCTGACCTGGAAAAGATGGGAGAGGCTTGCCAATGCCGCTGAAGATTTTGGATTTGTTGGATTGTTTCGCTCGGATCACTACACGAACCCCGAACCCCCGGAACTCGATTCGCTTGAACTGTGGGTGTCTCTTGTTTATTTAGCCACGCATACGAAAAGGATTGAATTCGGCCCCTTGGTCACTCCTTTCTCATTTCGGCACCCCAGCATCACTGCGCGCATGGCTACCGCCGTCGACGACCTGTCGGGTGGACGACTGAGACTTGGCCTCGGCGCTGGATGGATGCAACGTGAACACGAAATGTTTGGGCTCGATCTGCTGCCGGTGCCGGACCGCATGGTGAGATTTCGCGAAGGACTTGAAGTCGTGACGCAATTGATGCACAGCGACCAGCCGTTCACGTTTTCGGGAAGGTTTTATCAACTCAAGGACGCCATCATGCTGCCGCGCCCGCAGCAAAAAGGAGGGCCGCCGATTATCGTGGGCGGCAATGGCGCCAAGCGGACGTTGCAACTGGCCGCAAAGTACGCCGACGAGTGGAACGGCACCAGCCAGACACCGAACAAGTTCAAACAGCGTATGCCGCGTCTTGATGAATATCTGAAGGCCGAAGGACGCACCCCGTCGAACGTTCGCCGCAGCGCGATGCTGACAACTGTCTTCGGGAGCAACAAAAACGATCTAGAAAAGAAGCTCAAAGCGTTCGATGCGGACGCCAATGAGTGGCGCGCCCATGGCGCGTTGGTTGGCGAGGCCAACCAGATCGTGGAGCAGCTGGGCGCGCTGGAAGTTGTCGGCTGTCAGCGCGTGATGATGCAATGGCTGGATCAGGATGACATCCAAGGCCTGGAATGGATGGCGAAAACCGTGCTGCCCCAGGTACACAAATCTTAAGGAGCGTCTATGCAAGTATCGGAAGCAATTCGCACAAAACGCGCCGTTCGAGAATTTACCAACGAGCCGCTACCTGAAGATTCCGTTCAGGCCATCCTCAATGCGGGTCGCCGCGCGCAATCCTCAAAAAACCGCCAGGACTGGGCCTTTATCGCGATCAGGGAACGAGAAATTCTGAAAAAGGTTTCAAAGTTTGGGATGTTCGCGGGCCATATGTCCGGTGCCGCATTAGGCGTTCTCATTCTCACCCCTCCGTCGGAGAAATTCTATGGCGCGCTATTCGATGCCGGCCAGGCTGCCGCCTGCATGCAGTTGGCAGCCTGGGAGCTGGGAATCGGCTCCTGCCTGGCGACGCTCCATAAGGCGCAGGGGGCGTACGAATTGCTTGGCATCCCGGAAGAATGGTCCGTCCTGATGGCGATTTCCTTTGGTT
>JBOGUK010000128.1:0-8139 GCA_050695915.1 Anaerolineales bacterium | reverse complement strand
TCCATAGTCTCTCATGGAGGTGTGACATTTCTAAGTGAAATACAACGATTACTTGACAAAATCCCAGATACGTCATTCCTATTTCTGATTTTCTGATTGCTGATCCCTCGTCGCCGCCCATTCCACTTCGCTGCGCTCAGTGTCAGGGGCGGCTCGCTCGGGACAGGTTTCTGATATGCGGGTGTATCTGGTAGCGAGAGTATCGCGGGACATGCTGGTAAAGCGGGTAGTTCAGGTAGTTGTTGTAGGTTTTGTCGCTGTGGTAGCAGACAGCCGCTTGGATTGTCCGTTATGGCTGAAGGTTGATTGCTGATGGCAGTTCGGATCCTCATGGTTCCCCCTGGTAATGATTTTGCACGGAATTGCGCGAATGTGGGAAAAGAGGCGCCGCTGTCAACGCGTTCTTTGCCACGCTCGCGATCAAGGTTGGCGTAGCTGCGCACTGCTCCCTCCCATTCCCCCTCACAACGCTCGGGGTCAGGGCAGGCTCTGCCGCTGGGCGGCTCGCTCAGGACAGGAGTGCGCAGCTACGTTTCGTACTGGTGATGCCCATGCATGGGCGTCTTTGTTATATCCACGCGCGCGCAGAAAATAGGAATGAATTTCCCCGATAGCGTCTCCTTGTTGGCTTGCGGCGCCTGACGGCCGTCCGCGGCTGGCCGCCGGCTTGTGCTTGTTGCCTACGCAAGATGATCCGAAGCAAGCTGCGTCTCATTCTTGCGTTTGGTGCGTTTTCGCCTGCCTCGGTTTGCCTCGTTACGGTTCCTGCTGACCGCGGGCGGGGCCCCTGACCCTCGAAGCTGGAACCGCGCGGCTATGCCGAGTTTGAACGAGGGGCTATTAATAGCACCGGTTCGCGGATTTGTGTGGAATTGGGGGCGTTTGTAAAGGAACTGGACTTGCGAATTGCTAGGTCCGGCTATGCCGAACTGCGCAATCGCGTTGGAGAATGCGCCCGGCTACGCCGTGCTTGCCTTCTCCACACTAGTAAAGGGAAGAGCGGGTGATGGGGATCGAACCCACGAATGCTTGCTTGGGAAGCAAGTGCCTTACCACTTGGCTACACCCGCGATAAGAAAATTATAGCTCTTGCGGAAACCCTGTCAATTTGCCGCGACCTGGATCGGCTCAATGCTCCTGCGCAGCAGGCTCACGCCGCCAACAAACGCGAAAAACATAAACGCGCCGCTGAATATATAGACGGCGCGCGGGTCGATGGTTTGGAAGACGAAGCCGGCCCAGATAGGGCCGACGATCAGGGCTGAGGAGCGCGCGGATTGGTATAGACCAAGCAGGCGGCCGCGGGTTTGCTCGGTGGCGAAGCGGGTGATCAGGGACTGGACGCTGGGCTCGCTGACGCCGAAGCCGAATGAATACGGTCCCAGCATCAGAGCCAGCATCAGCGGGCTGACAGCGAGCGCCATGCCGAACTGGGCGATGGCGATGGAGGCGAGCCCGATGGCGAGCAGGCGGCGTTCGCCAAAACGGGTCACGAGCCGCCTGAGCAGCGCTAGTTGGGTGAATACCTGAGTGAGGCCGTTGAAGGCGAGCATCAGTCCAATATACAAGCGGATTCGTTCGGGGTTAGCTGCTTCTGCAAAGATCACGTGGCTGGCGAAGAGCGCGAAGGTGGCCGGCATGGCGGCGAAGGCCAGCGCTGACAGAAAGCCGATGCTGAGGATCAAACGCAATGAGGGGTTGGCGACTAAGGTTCCGAATGGAATGAGAGTCCGTGGACGGCTTTCGCCCGGTTTGCGTTCTTCAGGTTGATGGGATTCCTTGAGGGTGAAAAATGTGAGCAGGAGCGTACCCGTTGTGATGATAGTGGCGCCAATGAATGGCGCGACGGGCCCGTAGCTGCTGAGGAAGCCGCCGAAGGCGGGCCCGAAAACGAAGCCGGCTCCGAAGCCGGCCTGCAACAAGCCAAGCCCGCGGGCGCGTTCTTCCGGGCTGGTCACATCGCTGACGTAGGCCTGCGCGATGGTGATGTTGCCGCCGGTGATGCCGTCCAGGATGCGCGCGGCGAACAGGATGAACATGCCCCCGGTGAGCGGCAACGCCAGGCCCAACGCGTCGACGCGGCTGCCGAGCGGCGCGGCAAAGATGAACAGGATGAAAGCCAACACGGTTCCGAGCTGGCTGATGAGCAGCAATGGGCGGCGACCGTAGCGATCCGACAGCCTGCCGAGCCACGGAGCAGCGAGGAACTGCGCACCGAAGAATGCGCTGGATAGCAGTGTGACTTGCTGGACGCTGCCGGCGAACTGGCCTTCCGCGTACAGCGGAAGGATGGGGATGATGACGCCAGCGCCGAGGATGTTGGTGAAGATGATGAGGATGATGGGGAAGAGGCGCCTGGTATTCATGGCGAAGGGGGGAATGTATCACAAAAGGGAGGACGGGAGTTCCGTTGTGGGGGAGGAGAAAAGAATTTAAGATTTACGATTTAGGATCTATGATTTACGATCTGGTTGGCGGGCAATGCTCTGCTCTTGTGTTTCCCAGAGCGAAGCGAAGGGTCCCTCCGGTTTCGCGTAATAATTCATGTGGGATTCGGGGATCCTTCGCGACGGAAATCCTGCATACGCAGCTTTTCCTGCTCAGGAAAACACGCGGGTGGTTTTACGGCTGGCAGAGTCTGGCGCTTCCATGGCGACCGTTACCAGCCTCTTCATTTCATTCTTCAAGCAATTCTTTGCTTAAGTCAGTGAAGGCCGGATTGACCGTCCTGATCAAGTCAAGTTTCTTTTTCCTTGTCCAGCCTTTGATGATCCTTTCCGCTTCAAGAGCGTCAAGCGGATGATTGAATTCCTCAAAATACAACAATCGATCGGTTGAATATTTACGCGAGAAACCGGGAAACAGCTTGCGTTTGTGTTCGTCGACGCGGCGAAGAAGGTCATTAGTCATTCCGACATACAAGACGCCTGTTTTGTTTCCCATGATGTACACATAGGCTGTTTTCACTTTGACTTTAGGGGGCCATTCTATTCGCGGCGAAGATATTTTCCTAGAGAGCCTGAGGATCCTTCGCGACGGAAAACCTGCATGCGCAACTTTTCCCTGCTCAGGAAAACACATTTTATGAGGATCCTTCGTTTCTCTCATGAAAAACACAAGGCTAGCTTCCCAGCCATTGCGATGCCACACGCGGGAGATCGGCGAGGGTGCCGCGCTTGAGCGTGCATTGTGGCAGGGATTCGAGAAAGAGCTGGCCGTAGGTTTTGCTGACGATACGCTTATCGAACACGGCGACTACGCCGCGGTCGGACTGCGTCCGGATCAGGCGGCCAAAGCCCTGGCGAAAGCGCAGGATGGCTTCCGGCACCTGATAGTCGTAAAAAGGCGATTCAAAGGTCTCCGCACGGGCAGCGACCAGCGGGTCGCTGGGGACGTCGAAGGGCAGGCGGATGATGGCCAGCACGGAAAGGGCCTGTCCGGGGATGTCCACGCCTTCCCAGAAGGCGCGGGTACCCAGCAAAACAGCGCCGTCGCTGGCTTTGAAGCTCTCCAGCAGCGTGTGTTCCGAGGCGCCTTCGCCCTGCTCGTAGACCTGGATTCCGGCGGCTGCCAGTGGACCGGCGATGGCGTGCGAGGTGCGCCGCAGTTGCTCGTAAGAGGTGAAGAGCGCAAGCGTGCGGCCGCCAGTGGCCTTGCAAAGCTGGATCAAGCCGCGCTCGACGAATGCCTGGTAACGGCTACGTTCGGCGGGTTCCGGGATGTCTTCCACTATGTAAAGCAGCGCCGCGCTCTCGTAATCGAAGGGAGAGCCGAGCGAAAGCTCCTCTGCGTCGAAGGCGTTGAGCCGATTCTTCAAATAATCGAATTGACCGGCCGCGGTGAGCGTTGCCGAGGTGAGTACCACGCTCGTCTTCTGGTGCCAAATGTGTTTTTCCATCAGTTCGCCGATGTGCAGCGGTGCGGATTGCAAGATGATCTGTCTGCGTTCGGGATTCACTTCCACCCAATACACGGTTCCTTCCTGGGGATCCGAAACCACGCCGTCCATTTGTTTCTTGATTTCGCGCAGCGCGCGAAAAGCATTGCCCAGGTTACCCACCACGTCTTCAACGTCTTCCTCACCGCGGTTGGAGATCTCGCGGGCCATCTTGCCGATCTGCTCGATGGCAATCAGCAACGGGTCGAGCAACCTGCGTGATTCATCCCAGGCTACTTCGGTGAGCACCCAGGCCGGCTGCGAACGGGTTGCGTCGATGATGCGCTCCTGGTGCGCATAATCGCCCAGTTCGCGGCCCTCGCGCTGCTCTTCGAGGAAGTTGTAGATCTCTTTGAAGACCTCGGTGATCTGATTCTGGAATTGGAAAGCCAGGTCCGTGGCTTGCTGAACGAGATTTTCAAGCATGGCGTACTGCGAAGGCTCAAGAGTGTTTTGCGTGACGACAAGCAAGCGACCCAGGTGCCCAGTTCGCGAACCACCCAGCTCGCGAAGCAGGCGTTCGACTTCGGGCTGGGTAAGCCGCCAGCTCATCGCTGAGGTGGTGGCGTCTTCGATGTGATGCGCCTCATCGACGATCAGGTATTGGTATTCGGGAAGGATGCGATTGCGCGTAGCCACATCGGCCAGCAGGAGCGCGTGGTTCACCACGATGATGTGCGCATCCTGCGCCGCTTCGCGTGCGCGATGGAACGGGCAGATGCCGCCCATGCGGCGGACGCAGGTGTCGCCGCCGCAGTTTTCATCGGCGGCGGAAATGCGCGCCCACACGGCGCGCTCCGCGGAACCGGTGAGGTTGATCTCGCTGCGGTCGCCCTTTTCGGTTTCCTGCAGCCACATCATCACCTTGGCCAGCACGCGGAGTTCTTCGGCCGTTTCGGGGCCGCGCTTGCGCAGCGCCAGCAAGCGGCGCGGGCATAGATAGTTGTTGCGGCCCTTCAGCACCACGGTTTTGAGTTCTTCGCCGAGCGCGGTTTGCAGCGCGGGAATGTCTTTATGAATCAACTGATCCTGCAGGTTGATGGTGTTGGTGGAAATTGCCACGCGCGTATCGTTCTTCAGTGCCCAGAGTGCGGCCGGGATCAAATAGGCAAGAGATTTGCCGATGCCCGTTCCCGCTTCCACGAGCAAATGTTTACTTTTGCTCAACGCGTCTGCGACGGCATTGAGCATTTCGACCTGCTGGCTGCGCTGCTCGAACTCGGTAAACTGTTTGGCAAAAACGCCGCCGTGCTGCAGGAAGGCGGCGGCTTCTTCGATCTCCAGTTCCTGCGGCTCGGGAACTTCGCCGCGCCGCGGGTGCGAACCTTTTGGCGGCGCAAGCATGAAAATCGGACCGCGCGACCAGGGCTCGCGGCCGCCCGTCGTCACGTTTTCGCCCGAGCGCTGTTTCATAGCCAAGCGGAATGGATATTCCGCGGCCCAGGCTTGCTCGTCGCCCAGACGCACGATCTCGGCCAGCAGATCGATCGGCATAGTGAGCATGCGGTCAAAGAGCTGCTGATAAACGGCATGGGTGACGCGAGCGTCGTCCAGGGCGCGGTGGGTGGCGGGGAACAGGATGTTCAGCTGCTGGCCGAGCGCGCCGAGGTTGTAGCGCCCGGCGCGGGGCAGCAGCACCGCGGCCATATCGTAGGTATCGATGGATTCGTTGTGTCGAAAAAGGTTTTGCCTGCGAAGGAAAGAGAGGTCGAAGGCGATGCGCTGCCCCAGGATAGGGGCGTCGCCGACGAAATCCGCCAGCGTGCGAAGCACCTCTTGTATAGGCGGAGCTTGCCTGACCATGTTGTCGGTGATGCCGGTGAGTTGGGTGATGAAGGGGGGCACACGGCGGCCCGGGTTGATCAGAGAGGACCACTCGGATTCCACCCGCTTGCCGTCGAAGCGGATCGCCCCAACTTCAAGGATGGCGTCGTTTTCAGGGTCCACGCCGGTGGATTCGATGTCCAAAGCCACAATGGCGGGCATTACGAAATTATAACATCCGTTCTATATCCTAAGGAGCAGGGAGAACGGAGAAAGGAGAAAGAATCGGTTTGTGAATAATAGGACTATAATTGGCGTTTGTGCCAGTTGCCAAACTCAAGAGATTTTGGCTTGGCCCTAGAGAGTAGAGAAATGGGCATCGCCACAATTAAACGCATTCTTATTGGTAGACCTTTTCCTAACAGCCGAGAGATCCACGAAAGACTAGATAAAGTTCGCGCCCTGGCCGTCTTCGCGTCGGACCCGATCAGCAGTAATGCGTACGCGACGGAAGCGATCATGAGCGTGCTGATCGTGCTGGGCAGCGGAGCGCTGGCAACCACGCTGCCCCTAGGCCTCGGCGTGGCCGCGCTGGTGTTGCTAGTGATCTTCAGCTACATCCAAACGATCCTGCATTATCCCGACGGGGGCGGCGCTTACACGGTCGCCAAAGACAATCTGGGTACGGTTGCGTCCCTTCTGGCAGCCGGAGCCTTGTTGGCTGATTACATCTTAACAGTGTCGGTTTCCGTGTCCGCTGGCGTGCGTGCGGTTACATCCGCCTTTCCAGAGGTATTTGATTACCGCGTGATCCTTGCGCTGGCGTGGATCCTCTTCATTACCTGGATGAACCTGCGCGGCGTGCGCGAAAGCGGCACCGTGTTCGCCATCCCCACTTACGCGTTCGTTGGCGGTGTGCTGTTTATGGTCTTCATCGGCCTTTTCCGATATTTTGGATTGTTTGGCGCCGCGCCTATCGAGCCTATCGAAGAGCAGATGCCGGCGGTGACGTCGGTGGCGGGATTCGCCTATATCTGGCTATTGCTGCGCGCCTTTGCCGGCGGCTGCACGGCATTAACCGGCATCGAGGCGATCAGCAACGGCGTGCAGGCGTTCAAGCCGCCTGAGTCCAAGAATGCGGCCATGACGATGGTAATCATGGGGATCATGGCGATGTCGCTGTTCGTGGGGATCACTTTCCTGGCCACGCATCTGCAATTGATCCCGCATGAAGGCGAAAGCATTCTCTCGCAACTCACGCGCCGCGTGGCCGGCACCGGGTTCTTGTATTACTGGGTGCAGATTTTTACGGCGCTGATCCTTTTCCTAGCTGCCAACACCGGCTATCAGGATTTTCCGCGCCTGGGCTCGTTCCTGGCACGCGACGGTTTCCTGCCGCGCTGGCTGCAGAACCGCGGCGACCGGTTGGTCTTCAATTCCGGCATCTGGGTTCTCGCAATCGTTTCCTCTCTCATTGTGGTGGCATTCCAGGCGGACGAAATCGCCATGTTGCCGCTTTACGCGCTCGGCGTAATGTTGAGCTTCTGCATCTCGCAAACCGGCATGTTCCGGTTAATGGGGCGTATTGCGCACCTCAAACCCGGTGAAACGCTGCGCACGAAAGTCACGGAAATCCACTACGAGAGCAATGCACGATGGAAGCGAGCGCTGAATGCGGTGGGGGCGCTTGCTACCTTCCTTGTTTTCCTGATCCTGGTTGCCACGAAGTTCCTGGAGGGCGCCTGGATCGTTGCCGTGCTCATTCCGCTGCTTATGCTTTTGTTTTTCTCTGTCGATAAGCACTACAAGCACATCGCATCGGCATTGAGCACCAAGACACTGACACCGGAGCAAATCCCCCAAGTTGCTGACGTGGTTGTCGTTCCCATTGCGGATATCCATCGCGGTTCATTGCTGGCGATTCAGTATGCGAAACGAATCTCAAGCGATGTGCGCGCGGTTTCGATCGTCACTTCACCTGAAATGAAGGAGCGCATGCAAAAACGGTGGGACCGTTTCCCCAATGTAACCAAAGGCGTAAAGCTCGTGTTGCTGGAATACGATTACCGCGATATTTTTACCCCGCTGGAAGACTACATTACGCGTGTTAACCACGAAGAGTTTCCGGACAAGCTGACAACTGTTGTTATCCCAGAGTTCCTAACCGAGAATAAAGTGGTGGGCTTCCTGCATGGGCATACTGCAGACCGATTAAAAGCGCGGCTCATCGAGCAGAAGGATATTGTGATCATCGATGTCCCGTATCACACGGAGTTACCGATCCGGGAGAAGCGAAAAAACGGCGCCTGAGTGAACTGAACCCCTAAAAACGGACACGAAAAGAAAAGCGCCCCCTGTGAGAAAATCGAACAGGAGGCGCTTTTATGTCTGGGAAGAAAGGGATGAAGCACTATGCGGTTGAGCTCAAGCAGGAGGCG
>JBOGUK010000127.1:0-3593 GCA_050695915.1 Anaerolineales bacterium | reverse complement strand
TTCGGAGGAGGATCGAGTCGCACCTGAAATCATTGCGTGCCTCAAACCAAAAACTGGAAACAACAACATGACCAAGCCGAAGCCACCTCAGCGATTGGAGAAGAGGCTGGCTCGCGTCGCTCGGGAGCAGGGCGTTGATCAAGAGCGGCTTCGCCGATGGGTCTCTTTTCTCGCGCTTTGCGGGGCTCTTGACAGAGCCATTCAAGCAGGTGATCTTGCCGGCTACTACCTCAAGGGCGGCGTCGCGATGGAATTGCGTTTCGCTGAACGCGCTCGCGCGACGAAGGATCTGGACTTGGGTATGGAAGGTACGCGTGCGAGTCGATTGCAATCCTTATCGGCGGCTCTGAGTGCCGGCTTCGATCAGTTCACATTTCGGATAAAGGGCCAAACTCGCGATATGGCACAGGCGGATACCATTCGAGTGCTCGTAGCACTTCAATACCGCACGCGCTCATGGCAGACGATCGAAGTGGATCTCGGGCCAGCCAACGTGGACCGAGTTGACCTCATCGAACCCAGGGTCCGAGGCCTCGTGGAACTTGGGATTCCGGTCACGTCGCCAATAAGATGCTTGGGCCTTGCTGAGCAGGTTGCGCAGAAACTCCACGCATGCACTGGTCCGGCGGCCGCAGATCGGGCGCGGGACGTGCTGGACATCCTGCTGATCGACGCCCTCGGCCAACTCAACTATGCGGAGACCGCCGATGCGGCCCGCCGTGTATTCGAAGCGCGTGCGACTCATGCATTCCCGCCTGCTTTTGTCATGCCTGGAGAGTGGGGGCCGGAATTGGAGACTCTAGCGCTCGAACTCGGCTTCACTCTCTCGACGGCGGAAGAAATTGAAGGGCGTTTCCGAGAAGTTATCCAACTGCTGGAACGCGCAATGTCGACCGGTGAGTAGCGAGTCGAACGCTTCCCGCGGCGCAGTTAGAGCTGCGCGAATGGTGACTCCACCGGCGCCGCCACCTGCGGTTCCGCCTGGCATGACGAAACCCTGTAACAAGTCCGCGATTCTCTGAAGGTGAGACTCACGGACGTGTCCACTTCGTTCGAAAGTCATGGAACTTACCCCGCAGAGCCAGCGCCTGGAACGGAGAAGATGGACGTGTCTGTGGCCTTTCAAGAAGCGTCCGTGTTCTCGGCCGGAAATGCAATCACGAAGCAGTCATCGGGCTACAGCAGGCCTCCAGCCAGCTAGCGCGCCTTCCGCTACGCCACCGATCACTGCCAAAGTCCGCTTGGAGCGTCGCCGGCTGGATGTTACCTAGGCAAGAACATCTCGCGCTGGCTCAGCTTCCGCAGTCCCATGCGACCTTCGAAGCGTGGGGCTGTGCTCGTCTCGCGTAGCGCTGCTTTTTCGGGCCGAGGGCTTGTTCGGCCCGCGTGTTGATTGAAGATCGCGAATCCAATAACGTTCACATCGGAGGTCGCATCTACTCCGACCCATTACCCCCGCACAGATGTGATGCAATTAACGTTCGAGGAAACATTTAGACGGCAGCGTGTCCAGTCTTGGTCAAATGCGAGCATTGGTTATATAGGGGCGCCGGAGCAGCCATCCGGAAACAGATGAGGGCAAAACCGTTTACGAAGACGAATCCGGTCTGCGGCAAATGATCGCGACAGCGGAACACATCTCGCGCGCGATCGACGCAATACCCCAGCACGAATTTGTGCGCTTGAAGGATTTCGCGGAGAACCGCATGGCCCGCATCGGTTGCGGTGCGGCGCTCGGCAGAACGGGTGACGACTTACTTCATGAAGCCGTCACGCGACTGCTCGAAGGCACCCGCCACTGGTATCCAGCGAAGGTGGACATCGTCATGTGTCTGATTGGTGTGATCCGGAGCATTGCCAGTGCCTGGGCTGGGCACCGGCGACGAAACGCGTCGTCACCCGAGTATGCCGCCGCAGAATCGGAGTTAATCACGTTGGGGGTGGAAGGCAAGCTGGCGTCACCGTTTGACGGGCTGAAAGCCCCTGAAATGACTGTGGAGGACCAGGCCATTGCAAAGGATGGTGAGGCGGAGCGAAAGGCATTTGCCGATGAAATCGAAGCTTCCTGCGCAGGAGACCACGGTGCCTTAAAAGTTCTGGCTGCGTTTCAATGCGGAGTTGATGGGGCAACCATCCAGCGAGATTTCTGCTGGACGGAAACAGAGTATCGAACTACAGTCCGGCGAATTAAGAGAAGGGCGCACAAGTTAGCGGCGAGGCGTTATGGAAGATAATCCCCATACCAAAACTGATCGATCTGAAAAAATTCTCGATGCACTGGCAGATTACATTGAAAGCGCACCTGGTGAGGAGCTACTTGAGGATGCTCGGAGAGAAGGACGTGATCCCGAGCAGATCGCGTCGCACGTTAAGGGCGTGATTGTAAAAGCCGTAAAGGACCACCAGCAGCAGGGGGCTGCCACGCGAGATGCGACCGTTTCCACGGACGGTGCTGAAGTCAACGCCGACACATTGTTCCGAGTAGGCGATCTCGTGGCGCTGCGTTCGGCTCCAACGCAGATTCTGCCCGTGATTGAGGTGATGCCGGGGGTAGGTGAATGCCGGTATCGAGTTTTCCAGAATAGTGTCAGAGCTACATACTACGAGAGCCAGCTGCAGGCTCCAGCTGTGCAAGCGGATGGACGTAGAGTACTTGCCGCCCGCGAATTACAGGCCCATCTGACAAGCCTGCAAATCCTCTCGCCATCCACTGCAAACCTCTTCTCCCTGCGTTCAGGGCGCGTTCAATTTGTGCCGTATCAGTATAGGCCGGTATTAAAACTGATCCGTTCAGACCGGCCCCGGCTCCTTATCGCTGACGAAGTCGGTGTTGGCAAGACCATCGAAGCGGGGTTGATCATTAAAGAACTGCGGGCTCGAACTGATCTTTCGTCGATCTTGATCATCTGTCCGAAGGCACTCGTCGCTGAGCGCAAGTGGCTCTTGGAGATGAAACGCTTTGACGAACACTTCACCGCACTTGATGGGCGGTTGCTTCGTCACTGTTTGAAAGAGACACATCTAGAGGGTGAATGGCCGCAACAGTATTCCAAGGCTATCCTGCCCTTTTCGTTGTTCGATTCGGACCTTGTCATTGGACGTAAGGGAGACCGCAGGGTAAAGGATGAAGGTCTATTAAGTCTTGATCCGCCTCCAAAGTTCGATCTAGTAATCGTAGATGAAGCCCATCACATACGGAATTCGGAGACGTTTCTTCATCAAGGTATCCGCTATTTCTGCGACAATGCCGACGCGGTCCTCTTTCTGTCGGCAACGCCTGTACAGTTGGGAAGCGAAGATCTCTACACTTTGCTCAATGTGCTCCGCCCCGACCTCGTCATCGACTCAGCCAGTTTCGCGCAAATGGCCGAGCCGAATCGCTATATCAATGCCGCAGTTCAGCATTGCCGTTCAGCCGGCGATCGATGGCACGTTGAGGTTCGCAGTAGCCTCGATCAAGCCGCAGGCACCGAATGGGGACACATGTTCCTTCGCGAATCATCAGCCTTCCAGAGCATCTATGATCGTCTGCAAAGTGATTTCGTTCCGGACGCGGATCGGGTTGGCTTGACTCGATCAATAGAGGAACTCTA
>JBOGUK010000126.1:0-7595 GCA_050695915.1 Anaerolineales bacterium | reverse complement strand
CGCCCACACTGCGCAACTCAAGTCCCGGGCGCGAGTGGAACAAGAACCAGTATGTGACCGCCACCAATGCGATTGCGAAATAAACTAGCCCATCCTGGTTGAAAAGTATCGGACCCAAAACCGGGATGTCGCGCAGCACGGATATGGGCAAATGGTGAACCGAGGGCCCGGGCAAACGAGTGTAGTTCTGGCCGAGGAACGCGCTCAGGCTATCCCCCAGCAATGTCAACACGAAACCAATCGCCACCTGGCTCTGGCGCAGCTGGATGCTGCCGAAGGCGACGATCAGCGCGAAGAAGGCGCCCACCGCCGCGGCAGCCAGGAAGCCGAGAATTACATTGCCGCTCACGTAAGCGGCTATAAAACCGGTCATCGCCGACAGCAGCATGCTGCCGTCCAGCGACAGGTTCACGATTCCCGCGCGCTCGCTCAACGTTTCACCGCACACTGCAATGATCAGGGGCGAAGCCTGCAGCACGATGGAAGCAAAAATCGCAATGAGTTGGGTGTTATCCATCGTCTTTCACCTTGCGCAGCCCGCGCATGCGCACCGGGTCGCCGAACAGTAGAACGAACAACACCATCACACCGGTGAGGATGTCACCCAGGGAAGAGTGCAGCTGCGTGCGCAGCTGCAGAGTGATGCTGCCATTCAGCACCGCGGCAAAGAAAAATGCAACCAGCGGGGTCCACAGCAATCGGTAGGCCGCAAGCATTACCACAAGCAGGGCCAGGTACCCGATGCCGCCGGAAATGCTTTGTCGCAAACTGTCGAACCAGCTCAACACGCGCACCGCGCCACCCAAGCCCGCCAGCGCCCCGCAAAACATCATCGCCAGCAGTGCTTCGCGGTTGCTGGATACGCCCAGCAGGAACGCGGAACGCGGATTGCGGCCGAGGGCCTTCAGCTTCAGGCCCCAGGTGCTGTTGCGCAATGCAACAATCACCAGCACAAACGCCGCCGCGGCCAACACCAGCGAGATGGGGCTAAAACGCGATCCGTCATAGAGAGGAAGCAGAGCTTCCGCGCGGAACGGAACCGTGCCGCGGAAGCTGCCGCCTTCGGGCGGCTGCCAGGGGCCGGAGATCAAATAATTCGTTAGGATGATGGCGAGGTTATTCAGCGCGAGACCCCCAAAGATTTCATGCACGCCGCCACGCGTTTTGAGCAATCCCACGATCGCAGCCCACAGCGTTCCGCCCGCCATGGCAGCGAGGATCTCAAGGGGAACCTGCAATAGTGCGGGCAGGTCTACGGCCAAGGCAACCCAGCTTGCCCCGATGGAACCCAGGATGAGTTGTCCCTCGATACCGATGTTCCAGAGCCCAGCCTGGAAGGTGAGCAGTAAGCCGGCCGCACATAGCAGCAGGGGAATCCAAAAAGAGACCACGGACAAGAACTGATTTGCGCCGCCAAACGCTCCCTGAAAAATAGCTTTAAACGAAACCGAAGGCGAAGCCCCAAACAGGAGGAGCAATCCAGTTGTGAATGCAAGCGCCGCAAAGATGGGAGCAAGCGGCCATACTGCGACCATCCATTGCCGCTTCATTGTTCTCCCCCGATCAAGTGTCCGAGTTCGTCTACGCTGGTCTTGGAAGCTTCCACCACTCGAGACATGCGCCCGCCGGAAAACACTGCAATTCGATCGCTGCGTTCGATGATTTCATCCAGGTCAGCAGAAACAAACAGGATCGCAGTACCTTCGCTTCGCCTTTCCTCGAGCTGCTGCCAGATCCATTCTGTGGAGCGAATATCTAATCCGCGAGTAGGGTGCTCCATGAGAATGACTTTTAGCGCAGAAGGTAAAAGCCCGAATAGGAAACGCTGCTGGTTCCCACCAGAGAGCTGTTCAACGGTTGTTTCAGGCCGGCCAATCACCTGGTAGCGGTCGATCCGTTCCCCGGCGCGTTCCCTGTTTGCCCACCAATCCACGAAGAATCGCGGGTTTTCGTCAACCAGGGCAACATGTTCGGTAAGTGTTAGTCCCGCAACCAGCCCTTCTTCCAGCCGACCGGCAGCCATATAGGCAATCCCAAGTTGGCGCGCCGCATGGTAGCCCAACTGGTTGACATTGAAACCGTCCATCTTAATTCCCCCTGCCTTTGAGTGGACCAAACCTGCGCATGCCTTCAGGAGCAATTCCTGGCCGCTGCCTTGCAGCCCTGCCAACCCGAAGACCTCGCCGCAGGCAACCTCGAGACTGACCGGTTGCAATTCGAGGCGCGGCGTGGAAACCACCAACCCGCTGATCTTAAGGGCGGTTTCGTTTTGCGCACCTCGCGCTCTCTCCTGGGGTGAGGGGATCGATTCGAACATCAGGCCAACCAGTTCGCGTTTTGAAACCGGCAACTTGGCTTCGCCCATAAGTTTTCCTTTGCGAAGCACTAAGACGTGATCGCAAAGCTCTTGCACCTCTTCCAATTTGTGGGAAACAAGGATCAGCGTCTTGTCTTCTTCCCGGGCTAACTTCCGCATCGAATCGAACAAGAGGGTTTTCTGCTCGGCGCTGATGCCGGTGGTGGGCTCATCCATGATGAGCAAGTCCGCGCCGCCGGCAAGCAGGCGCAGTAATTCCAACTGCTGGCGCTCCCCGAGGCTGAGGTCGCTTACGCGATCTTCAGGATCGATTTGAAATCCGTACTGCTTTCCGAGATCCCTGATTTCCCGGATGGCGACGGTTTTATTTATGCCTATATTTCCGGTGCGACCGAGCAAATAGTTCTCGTAAACCTGGAATGGCGGAAGATCTAATGGCTCCTGATACAGCATCCCGATCCCCGCGCCCAACGCGTCCGCGGGTGAATTGAAACGCACCGACTTGTCTTCCAATAAGATCTTTCCGGAATCGGGTCTCTGGTAACCAGAAAGGATTTTCATCAGTGTGCTTTTTCCTGCCCCGTTCTCGCCCAGCAGTCCGTAAATAATTCCGGGCTCGAAGACCACGTTGACGTCGTCATTCGCATGGACATCATCAAAAAGCTTGTGAATTTTTCTTAATTCAACGCGCATGTGGGTTTAGTCGCTCAGGATATCTAATTCTGAACAAAAGCAAAATTAGGTCACCTGAATACGTGGGAAGACTGCGTATACAACATAACGTCATTACGAGGACGCGACCGCGCGAAGCGGGGGAGCGACGTGGCAATCTTGACGCGAATTGGGAAAGGCCGGTTATTCATCGAAGTAATCGCAGGGGCGCATATATGCGCCCCTGCTTTCGTGATAACGGTACTTACCTACTTACTCGCTAGGACCTTCCATGCCTTCGATCAGCAGCGGCAGGTACCAGATTTGGTCATCCGTTGCCACTGTACCGGCAGCGACGTATTCGCTGCCATCCTGCAAGTTGATCGGGCCGGTCCAAACGTTGATCGCGCCTGAGGACATGCCATCGATGAACTGCTGCAATGTGGCCGCAGCTTCTGCGCTCAGTGCCGGGCCGTTCACCCAGCCCACGTGAGTCTGGGCGGGGTCGGTGAGCGCATCCCAGTTGGCGCCGTTCCAATCCCAGCTCTGCGCCCAGGACCCATCGGCAACAGCTTGCACTGTTGCGAGATAAGCCGGGCCCCAGCTGAAGAAGGGTACGCCCAGGCAGACCTCTGGCGCATTGTCGCAGGCGCCCAGGAAGTCGTACGGTACTGCCCGCACAGCCGCGCCAGTGGCGGCTCTCTGGCCGGTCACGTCTATGCCTTCTGTCGTGTCGATGCCGCTCATCACCACATCCACGCCGGTATCGAAGAAGTTCGTGGTCACTTCGGTGGGATCGAGGGTAACGCCCGGAATGTTGAACCAGAAACCAATCCAGGTCACTGTGAACTGCAGGTCTTCCGGGTTCATGCCCATGTAGTTTTCGTAGCAGTAACGGGCGCCGAGGTAAGCGGAGGCAGCCAGTCTGCGGGTTTCAAAGTTGATCAATGGGCCAAGATAGCCAATGTGGCCAGTTTGGGTCGTTAGCGCTGCGGCGCAGCCTGCAATGGCTTTCATGTCTTCCATGCGGCCCATGATGTTTCCAAGGTTGGGCGGGGCTTCGCCAGTCAGGGCATCGTCACCCGACACATTGATGAAGGTGACATCTGGGTGGTTGGTTGCAACCGTGGTGGTGTCCTCTTCGAATTCATCCGAGGTCGTAATGATCAACGTGGCGCCCTGCGAAACCATTTCGGCTACAACCCCGTCGAGCGTGGCTTCCGGTTTATCCGCCGGGTTGAGCGATTCGAAAAGGATCAAGTTGGTTCCCGGCAGATTATCCACCACGAATTGGGCGCCTTCCGCATGCGCCTGGCTCCAGCCGTGATCGTTCTGCGGCCCCACGAGAACCACGCCAAAGGTCAGCCCCTCGGCAGCGGGTTCTTCAGCCGCCGGTTCCTCCGCGGCCGGCTCTTCTGCCGCGGGCTCCTCCGTGGCCGGCTCGGGCGCACCGCAGGCAGCCAGTAAGAGGGCGCCGATGGTCAGAATTGACACTAAATAAAGCAGCTTCTTTGAATCCACTTCTTCCTCCGTAGGTTGATTGTGGGAAAGAGCAACTTAAGACAGTCTCTGTTTGCCCCGCTGGTCACCTCCCTTCCAGGATGCCGATTGTTGGTGAATACTATGGAAACTTTTTCTACTTAGACTGACACTCCTCCCCTGACTTTGCAGATACCCGGGGCGGAGGTTCATTGGCATGTGCTTCTAGTTGTTGGGTTGGGGTTGTTTGGGGGAAACCATGAGAACCGTCTGTACAACCGAATATAGCAGAAGGCCTTATTACGGTCAATAGTTGGGATTTCAGCCGCTTCATCCTCTTGTCTGATGAATCATGGATTGCACGTCACGCCGCATGTTCTAGCACTGGAATGAATTCTCCTTTGAGCACATTGACCAGTCCCAGGTCTGAGATGCGCAGCTCTGGGATGACGACAAGTGCCAACAGGCTAAGCTGCATATTTGGGTTATTGAGATCGCAGCCGCAAGCTTTGAATCCCGCGAGCAATCCGTCGGTTTTCTGCGCTACAACCTCGGCGCGCTGATCGGACATCAAACCGCCGATCGGCAATTCCACTATCCCGATCACTTCGCCATCTTTGACCACGATCTGCCCGCCGCCCGCGGCGGCGATCTCATTGGCCGCGAGCGCCATCTCCTTTTCGCTTGTGCCAACAACGATCATGTGATGGCTGTCATGTGCGATTGAGGAAGCAATGGCGCAATGCGCCGTCAGTCCAAACCCTTGCACCAGTCCCACCTGCAGTGTCCCAGTTCCCTTGTGACGTTCCACGAGGGCGATCTTCGCCAGATCTCGGCTGGGATCAGCCAAGACTTCACCGTTCACAGCTCGGACAGGCACGCGCAGGTGCTTTGTAGGCGCCTGGTTTTCGATGACGCCGATAACATTCGCTGTCAGCTCACCTGAGCCATTTGAAGCAATTCTGAAGTCATCGGGCTTGAGCAATCTCTTTATCTTGATGGATTGGCGCGACCATTTCGGATAGCTATAGGCTGGCATTTCCGCGACAAGGCCTTTTTCATTGGCAAGCAGTCTGCCCTTAGCGATCACCTTTTCAATCCTCACTTCTTCGAGGTTACGAAGGATCAGGATATCGGCGAAGCGGCCCGGCGCGATCTGTCCAACATCCTGGTCCACGCCAAAGTGTTCGGCGACGTTGAGAGTGGCCATCTGGAAAGCCGTCATCGGGTTCACCCCTTGCTGGATCGCGTGGCGAACCACGCGGTCCATGTGTCCTTCGCTCACCAGCGTGGCGGAATGCGCATCATCGGTGCAAAGCAAAAAGTGCCGCGGGTCGAGGCCAAGTTCGGTGACCGCCTTTACTTGTGCGGCCACATCGAACCACGCCGAACCAAACCTCATGATCACCCGCATCCCCTGCCTGGCTCGCACCACAGCATCTTCGAGGCGGGTGCCCTCATGGTCATCCTGCGCACCGCCTGCCGCATAAACGTGAAACGGGATCCCAAGCTCCGGGGATGCGTAATGCCCGCCAATGGTCCTCCGCGCTCTTGCTGTGTGCGCCATTTCCGCTAGCATCTTTGGGTCGCCTCTCGCCACGCCGGGAAAATCCATCACCTCGCCCAGCCCGATGACGCCCAGCCAGGTAAGAGCTTCAGCCACCTCGGCTTCACCGAATTGCGCCCCTGGCGTCTCGAACCCAGGCGCCGAGGGGACGCAAGAGGGTACCTGGATCCAAACATGGATTGGCTGTAATGCGGCCTCGTCTGCCATGAGTTTCACACCCCTGAGCCCGAATACATTCGCCATTTCGTGGGGGTCCGCAAAGAGGCCTGTGGTGCCGTGCGGCGCCACGGCGCGCACAAATTCGGTGATGGTGACCATACCCGATTCGACGTGCATGTGCGCATCCAGCAAACCGGGGGCAATAAACTTTCCGGTCGCCTCGATGATCTCAGTTCCCGGGCCAATGCAGTGGCTGGCATCGGAACCAACATAAGCGATCCTCTCCCCCTGGATGGCAGCATCCGTTTCAGGGATCAATTCCCCTGTCTGGACGCAGACCCAGGTACCTTGCTTGATTACAAGGTCGGCCGGCTCACGTCCCGCAGCCACATCGATGAGATTTTTCCGTTCCCCTGCCCAATTTTTCGGCATACACACTCCGTTTGTGCGCGTGAAAAGTTAGAGTTAGCCTACTTCAAATCCAAAAACTTAACCATTGACCTTTGCCCCTGGTTGCAATGGGACATAAGCCCTGGAGCAGACCTGCTTCGCGTCCCGCGTTTCCGCAAGCTCGATCAGGCTGGATCAAAGAATGAAGGCTCATCACCTGTGGTGAGTGCGCCGCCAATTGTAAGCTGGACCCATTCGTTTCTTTGGTAGAAGGGCTTTGATACAATGAGAATTGTAGTCCTAGCATTCCTCGGAGTCGTCAATGCCGCCAAAAAAAGCCAGCAAAAAGAAATCAGTCACCAGGAAAGCTGCGCGAAAGACCTCCAATCTGGATCTAAAAGAGGCGTACCGTAATCTCTCCGTCCCTGAGATCTACGAACATTCCATTGCCAGCGGCAAAGTGCAGCTCACTGCCAGCGGCCCCTTCAACGCCATCACGTCGCCGCACACCGGGCGTTCGCCGAACGATAAATTCATTGTGCAAGAAGCTTCAAGTGAAGGCGACGTCCATTGGGGTAGCGTGAACCGCCCAATCGATGAGCACGTGTTCGATCGCCTCCATCAAAAAGTAATTGACTATCTGAATAAGCGCCCTGCGCTCTACGCGCGGGATGTTTACGCCTGCGCGGACCCCGCTTACCGGTTGCGGGTGCGCTTTGTCACCGAATCCGCCTGGCACACGCTCTTCATCCACAACATGTTCATTCGCCCCACGCAGGATGAATTAGCCAGGTTCGAACCTGATTTCACCGTGCTGCACGCACCGGAGATGCAAGCCGATCCGAAAAAAGACGGCACTCATAGCGGCACCTTCATTCTTCTGCATCTGGGGAAAAGGATCGTTCTCATTGGGGGGACGCGCTATGCTGGAGAATTGAAAAAATCAATCTTCACCGCTTTGAATTATTTGCTGCCGAAGCAGGGTGTGCTTTCGATGCACTGTTCCGCAAATGTAGGTGAGGACAGGCGAAC
>JBOGUK010000125.1:0-9967 GCA_050695915.1 Anaerolineales bacterium | reverse complement strand
GGATTGCAGGGAATCAAAGAAGCAGTTCAAATCCACCCGGCGTTGTCCGAAGTAGTGCAGCGCGCGGCGTTTTCAGTTAGGGAAATTCAAAGTGAGCAGGCCGTTAGTTAACCTGCCTAACCCATTTTTTGTTTAAACTCGCTGATCGTCGGCACCGGGGACGGGTCGGCGCCATAAGCGATGGCTAGGTAATAACTGGTGTAGTCCCCATAATGCAGCGCGGTCCACATTTGTGCCAGCCGCGTTTCTCCGGCGGCATTGATTTCATCAGTGTTCTGTCCCGATAGCATCACGGACATACGCGTAAGTTCGGCGCGACGCTCGTTGCGCGGGTGGTTTTGCGACGCGCGCAAAAAGATGGCCATCGTGGCGCCGAATTGGTCTTCGGGCTGCGAGATACCCTCGAGCGCATTGTGATCGGCCTCGGGCAGAAACTCGAAACTGGCTTGGGCTTTGGCGTTCTCGTTGATCTGTGTCTTCCAGCGTCGAGCCACCGGCGCCATGATGCCGGCCCCGTAGATCGTCACCCAACGGCCCATTAATTGTCCACCCATCCGTTTGGCTGGATTTGCGGTGTCTGGTACTTCGGGAAGGAAGGATTTCTGCTGGTCCTTCATGGTCGCCGTAGCAACAGATAGCTCACCAGCCGGATCGGAAATCAACTTGAGCCGCGCGAGCGCGGCTAGCAGCAGAGCGAACGAAAAGCCGACAGCCGCACGCGGCTGTCCCTTGTGTTCGAAAGTCCATAGGGGAATACCGTTTTTCTTGGCTTCGTCCGCAAGCCGGCCCCCTGTGGAAATAACGAGGATGCGGCAACCAGACGCCTTCGCCGCCCCGAATGCGGAAAAGGTTTCTTCGGTATTTCCCGAATGCGAGGAGCAGATCACCAGCGTTCCCTCGCCGCGAGCGTTGGCGGGGAGGCCATAGTCGCGATGCGTAGTAAAGGGAATCGGCAATTCGGGAAGAGCATAGGCTTGCACCAAATCAGCCCCGATCGCAGAGCCGCCCATGCCGGAAACGACGATTTGTTGGATATTCGTCCAGCCGGGCAACTCGGGCTTTTGGCCCAATTCCCAGGCGGCCGATATTTGATCCGGCAAGCCTTTGATGTGACCGATCATGTCACTCGCGTCGAACTTTTTAAAAAGCAAGGGATCGTTAAGATTCATATTTACCTTTCGGTTTCAGAGTGTTTCCTTCGAATTTCCTGAACCAGATCATAAACCTTGCTGCGCGGCCATCCGGATTCGGCTGCTATCCGGCGCGATAGCTGGGACGGAGAAGCATCTTCGTCTAGTTCTGTCTCTATTGCTCGTTGCACGCGGGTTCTGTCCCAGCCAGTTGATTCCGGCTTCGCTCCTTCTAGAATCAACGTGAACTCTCCGCGCGCCGGTTCTTTTTTAAAATGAATCAGGGCATCGGAAAGCGAGCCGCGGAAAAAGCGCTCGTATATCTTGGTGAGTTCTGCTGCAACCGAGATTTGCCTGTCACCCAAGACCTGATGCAGGTCATCGAGACTCTCCAAGAGTCGGTGCGGCGATTCCAGGAAGATTAACGTATAAGGTAACTCTGCAACTGTCTCCAGTGCGTGCTTTCGATCATTGCTTTTCAGCGGCAGGTATCCCATATAGAGGAAATGATCTGTCGGCAGTCCCGAGGCTGCCAAGGCAGCGAGCGGAGCGCTGGGCCCCGGGATTGGGCTAATCTCGTGACCCGCATCCAGCGCACCAATCACGAGCAGGTACCCCGGGTCGTTGATGCCGGGCATGCCGGCGTCCGAGATCAGAGCGACATTACCAAGGTTGAGTTCAGCAAGCACAGTATCCAGCTTCGCACGCTGATTGTGTTCGTAAAAACTGGTGAGCGGCGTTTTGATGTCAAAATGATCCAGGAGCTTGCGGCTGTGCCGCGTGTCTTCCGCGGCGATTAAGCGAACTTCACGCAGCACGCGCTGCGCCCTGGGACTCATGTCCTCCAGATTTCCGATTGGCGTGGCAACAAGATAAAGGATGGGCATTAACAACTGCCTGTTACGAAATACGCAACATGCAATACAGTCCCCGTATTTCGTATTCCGTATTGCGTAATGACTTATCCATGTTGAATTACATCCGGCGGATTTAGCTGTTTCATTCGCCGCGCCAACTTGCGGCGCTCTAGTAGCACGCGGCGTCCGCAGCCTTGGCAGACGAGCCCGATATCGGCGCCCAGGCGGACGACTCTCCAATCCGTGCTGCCGCACGGATGCGTTTTGCGCAGGCGCACAATGTCATCGAGTTTGAGTTCGGGGAGCATGGAGTTGAACTCAGAAAGAAGCCGATCGGTGTTACTGAATAGCGGAGCTTCGGGATTATAGCATGCGGCGATGTTATAATTTTTTAAGACAACTTCATGTTCGATCTAAGCCCCGCAGACCTGATCGCCCGCCTCGTTGTACTTGTGGTGGCTTTGACCTTTCACGAGTTCTCCCACGCCTATACAGCTGACTACTTTGGAGATAGCACTCCGCGCATGCAGGGGCGCCTGACACTCAACCCGTTCGTACATCTCGATCCCATCGGCTCTCTTATGTTGCTGATTGCTGGTTTCGGTTGGGCGCGTCCCGTTCAGGTGAATTATTACGCGCTGGAGCGTACGAACCGCGCCGCGCCGATGCTGGTCGCGCTGGCAGGGCCAGCGTCAAATTTTGTCCTGGCCATGTTGGGGGCGTTCCCGTTGCGCTTCGGACTTGTGAGCCAATCGTTCTCCGGCAACGCGATGCTGCCCAGCGCGTATGAGTTTCTTTCTATCTTTGTGCTGATCAATTTGCTGCTCATGCTGTTCAATTTGATTCCGATATTTCCCCTAGACGGCGAAAAAATCCTCACCTACTTTTTGCCCCCAACCGGCCAGAATTTCATGGACAGCATCAGGCCATTCGGTTCCTTGATCCTGATCTCGCTGATCTTCTTGCTCCCTCGAATGGGAATCAATTTTCTCGAGACGGTCGTATTTGAGCCCATGTTGCTTCTTTTCAGGTTTCTCACTATGGGATAAGCGATGGAAAAGCAAATCGAAAAAACAGTGATCACCATTATTGGACTGGGACAAATCGGAACGTCCATTGGTTTGGCCTTGCAGCCTTATGAAGAACGCATTTCGCGCGTAGGACACACAAAGAAGTTCGGCGAGGCCAATCATGCCAAAAGCATAGGGGCGGTGGATAAAGCGGTGTTAAATCTGCACGATTCTGTGCGCAACGCCGCAGTGGTTGTCCTGGCTTTGCCGATGCATGAACTCAAGAGCATCCTGCAGTTGATCGCGGACGACCTTAAGGAGGGCACGGTGGTGCTTGACACCTCACCTGTGCCCAGCGTGGCCGGCGCCTGGGCATCGGAGCATCTCCCCAAGAACGTTTTCTTCATGAGCTTTACTCCTGTTTTGAATCCCAAAAACTTGCTTGGACCAGAGCACGGAATTGAATCGGCGCGCGCCGATCTATTTCACAACGGCATGTTCGCCATAACCGCTGGCCCTGAGGCCAGTAGTGAAGCGTTGAAGGTAGGCAGCGACCTGGCCACAATGCTACAGGCGACGCCGCTGTTCGCTGATGCGGCTGAGATCGATAGCTATATGGCTAGCACACATTTGCTTCCGCAGCTGATGGCTGCCAGCTTGGCCAAGATCAATCAGACCAGTCCGGGGTGGGGGGAGAACCGCCGCCTGGCAGGGCGAGCATATGCCCAGTTGACGAACCTGCTCTTGAACATCGATCGGGCGCGTTCACTGGCCGTCTCTGTATTGAACGATCGCGAGCACGTCCTGCGCGTCCTGGACGAATTGTTAGCAGATTTAGGTTTACTAAGAGAAGAGATTTCCGAGGCTGATCAGGAAGCTCTTGCAGACCGGTTTGAAGAGGCGCGCCAAGGGCGCGAAAAATGGTTCCAGCAACGGATGGCCGCACAATGGTTTACAGACCAGGATGAACTCATGGACCTGGCCCAAGCCAGCTCGCCTTTAGGGCAGATGTTTGGCGGTATCACCCCAAGGCCTAAGCCGAAACCGAAATCGAAGAATCCTTAATCTAAGCGGGCATTTGCCCGCTTTTTATTTAGCAAGGACTGCAATAATACTTGCGGAATACGATTGATATGCATAAGATATTGCAATCAGAGACCCGCGTGGATGGCGGGGCGGATGAGAGTCGCCCAGACTTCGAGCTTCGCAGCCACGCGCCGCATGATCTCATCGGTGAACGCCATGGTTCCCAGGCTGCCTCCGAGATCCGTCGTGGTTTGACCCGCGTGGATGGCCTCAAAGACAGATTCGTATATGGCCCGCGAAGCGCGCTCGGCTTGGGTGCCCTCCGCATAGCTCAGCAGCGCACCGAGGGCCAGGATCATCGCCATCGGGTTGGCGATGTCCTTCCCTTCGAGCGCAGGCGCTGTGCCGTGTGGAGCCTCGGCCATCACAGCCTTCACATTTTGTGAACTCTCGTCAAGCGCCAACACAAGGCTCTCTGAGCCGGCGATGCTACCGAACATTTGCAAGATGAGATCCGATAGAAGGTCTCCATCGCGATTTAAGGCCGGGATCACCAGTGCCTGCCCATTAGCCTGCAGCAACAGCGCCATCGTCGCATCGATCAGCAACGGTCGATAGGGAATATTGGGATGGCGCTGGGAAGCAGCGTCCAGCTCTTCCTTGAACATTCCCTCATATATAGGGCTTACCGTGTACTTGGGGCCGCCGAAGACTGTTGCGCCGCTCTTTTTTGCGTAGAGGAATGAAAACTCGGCGACGGCACGGCAAGTGGAACGATGGATCTGAGATTGGCGATAGGCTATTTCGTCGCCGTCACTCGTTTCGCGCCATTCCTTAGCGCCGTAGGCATCTTCGATGGCCATGCGCGCCACGGCGATAGGCGCGTGCACGCCGCCGACCGGCAGCACGTTCGGGATGCGGCGCCCGGTTCGCAGGATCACCTGCGCGTGGATGTCGTTGCGCAGGAGCGCGTTCGGGCTGCCGACGTCGCCGGATTTTTCGGGGGTGATGGTGGCGGCTTTCAGTCCAAGCCCGCTGGCGACGATCGCCTCGCTGGCTTCGTGGACCACGCGATTATTTGTTTTGCGACGGTTCTCTAAACTCAGATCGAAATGCTGCAGGTCGAAACTGATTCCGAGAGTATCCCCTTCAGTTAATCGGAGTGTTTGTTGTAGGAGCTCCTCCCCGGTCTGATCGCCATGCATGACGACGAGCTGCACGGTATCAGACTTTGGGGGCATATGTGCTGATCACCTCGAGAAGGGTTTGTAATCGCACCGGTTTTTCCAAGCTGGCCACCGCTCCGCGCGAGGCTGCTTCCTGCCCGATTTCGTCCGGTGCTAGTGCGGATAGCGTAATAATTGGTATCGATTTGGTCTGCGGAGCGGAGCGGAGTTCGTCTATCATGTTCAGGCTGCGTTTCCCGTTCAAATTGATATCGGTGACGATGAGATCGGGAAGCAAGGTATTGGCCAGATGCACAGCTTCCTCCGCTGTGGCTGCGGTGTGCCCGCGGTGACCCAGGATGGAAGCAGCTTGAGTGAGCAGCTTCCGGGTCAGCGGCTCGTCGTCGATGAAGAGGATGTTAGCCATGGATTGATGATACCTGAATGAGGCTATCAGAATGATAGTACTTGTGTTATGGGGCGTATATGGCCCCGATCTTATTGTTCAGGTAACGAATGTAGGCCTCTCCGTTTATCTTCGAGCCAGTAACCTTTTGGACGAGTTCCTGGGGCTCGAATTTGGCCCCTTGGCGATATATCTTTTCCTGAAGCCAACCCAGCAAGGCTGAAAAATCAGCGCTGCTTATGCTGTTCTCCAAATCAGGAATATCTTTCTGAATCACCTCCCACAGCTGAGCTGAAATCAAGTTGCCCAGCGCGTAGGTGGCGAAGTAGCCCATCAGACCATACGACCAGTGGATATCCTGCAGAATGCCTTTGGCATCGTCCGGCGGCGTAATCCCGAGATAAGAATTGAATCGCTCGTTCCAAATCGACGGCAGGTCCTTTACCGCAACCTTGTCCATCAGCAAATCGATTTCCAGTTCGAGGCGCAGCATGATATGCAGGTTGTAGGTGGCCTCGTCCGCCTCGACGCGAATAAATGAAGGCGCTACGCGGTTGATGGCTTTGTAGAAATCTTCTTCTCTGACTCTACCGAGTTGATCGGGAAAGACTTTTTGCAGCTTGGGATAGAAGTGACTCCAGAAAGCTCGCGAGCGGCCGACAAGGTTTTCCCACAAGCGCGACTGCGACTCGTGCACGCCAAGTGAAGCGCCATTGTAGAGCGGGCTGCGCGCCATCTCTTTCGGGATGCCCTGCTCGTAGAGTGCGTGCCCGGCTTCGTGCATTGTCCCGAACAAATGCGCGTTGTAGAAATCTTCGTAAACGCGTGTGGTGATGCGCTGGTCGCCGTAGCCAAGGTTGGTCATGAAGGGATGCGTCACCTTGTCCTGGCGCCCACGATCCCAGTCGTAGCCGAAGGCGGTGACCACGCTCACGCCGAAATCCCATTGCTGTTTCTCAGGGAAATCCTGATGCAGCATGGCGTCATCGACTTGCGGCTTTGTTGCAATGGCCTTGATCAGCTCAACCTGTTTCGGACGAATGTCGTTGAAGATGGCTTGCACTTCGGCGGTTTTCATGCCGGGCTCGTATTCGTCGAGAAGCGCGTCGTAGGGATGGTCCTGCGGCGCGAAGAGTTCGGCGTAGCGCCGCGTCCAGTCGAGCACTTTATCCAAGTGAGGTTGGAAAATGGGGAATTCTGATTTGGACCGCGCTTCCTGCCAGGCTTGGCCGGCCAGTGCAGTGATCTGGGCCTTTTCCTCCACCATCGCGGAAGGAACCTTGACGGCGCGCTCGTATCGCCTGTTGGTCACTTTAACCAAGCGGGCTTCATCGGAATCCGGATCCCAATCCTTGGCCGATTTCTGTAAAGCAGAAATCAGATCACCGGTCTTCTTGGATGTAAAGCGTTCATGGCCCAGCTTATCCAGCGTTCCCATCTGCTGCCCGCGTGCTTCGGCGGCGCCTTTAGGCATGTACGCCTGCTGGTCCCAACCCAACATGGCCGAGGCGCGCGAAAGATCATCAACTTCGGCGAGGATTTCTTTGAGTCCGGTGAGTTCTTTCTGCATGGTTCCCTGTAAGGCACTGTTTAAGGTTGAAGGTTCAGCGTTGAACTTTAAACCTTAAGTCTGAAACCTTCAACCGCTTATTTAACCTGCCACCTCAACGGTTTCCCCTGTAATGCGTTCAATACTTCTTCCGCCACGTCCAGGGCAGCGCGCGCCTGCGCTTCTACAGTTTGCGCGCCGATGTGCGGGGTAGCCACTACTTTCGGATGAGTGACCAGTGGGCTGGCGCCGGGCGGCTCGCGTTCGAAAACATCGAGCGCCGCTCCGGCCACACGCCCGGAACTTAATGCGCTGAGCAGCGCATCTTCATCGATCACCCCGCCGCGTGCTGCACAGATGATGTAGACGCCGCGCTTCACTTTTTCAAAAACATCCCTGTTGATCACCCCGCGGGTTTCAGGCAGCAACGGCAGGTGAAGCGTGATGAAATCCGATTCGGCATAGACTTGTTCGAGGGTCGCAGGCCGGGCGCCGCGAGACTCGATGGTCTTTCTGTCGAGCAGGGGATCATAACCCAGGACCCGTATATCAAAGGCTGCCGCTCTGCGCGCTACCTGCGCTCCAATATTGCCCACACCGATCACACCGAGCGTTTTCCCATTCAGTTCCACCCCCTCCAGTTCCTTTTTCGGCCAACCGCCCTTTTTCATTTTGACATCTGCCCGCGGGATCTGGCGGATGAGTGCCAGCATCAGGGCGAAGGTGTGTTCCGCTACGGCGATGCTCGTGGATTGCGGCGTGTTCACGACGATCACGTTTTGGGCTTTTGCTGCAGCCAGATCAATATTGTCTACACCCACACCTGCGCGCCCGACCACTTTCAAATCCTTTGCTGCATCGAAAACCTGCGCGGTTACTTTCGTTCGGCTGCGCACGATCAAAGCGTGGTAGCTCGGGATCACTTCAAGCAACTTCTCCGGCAGGATGCCATCGCGACCGTCTGCCTGCACACCGCCGGCGCGCAAGCGTTCCAGCGCTTCGGCGGGCAGGCTGTCGGCGATGATGACTTTGAAGGGCATGGAGAAAGGATAAAGGAGAAGTAGGTTAGCGTTACTCGAGGTTTTCCTGGATCATCACGGGGGAAGCGTGGATACAAATGAGTTCGAGGTTCGTGTCGCAGATATTGCGGTACTTGTGAGGTGTATTGGGCTCAGCCACCAGGATGTCACCGGTACTAGCTTCAACCTCCATGTCGCCTGCTTTGAAAAGGGCCTTGCCGGACCGCAGGATCCAGGTTTCGGAGTAGGGGTGCTTGTACAACGGCGGCCCGGGGCGTCTTGGCGCATCGCTGATAAGAAAAAAGGAAACGCCCGAGTTGTATTCTTTTCCTTCGAAGCGCAGCGACCCGCCTGGCATGCGCGGGATGTCGCTCGAATGAACCAAGGTGGGCATGCGATGCTCCTTTTTTAACCCCATCCCCAACCCTTCCCCTTGAATGGGGAAGGGTGCCCGCTAGCGGGCGGGGACGGTTTCTTACAATTTTCCAACTCGCTGGCGGTCGAGATCTTCCACTTGCCGGAGCGCTTCGTCATCGGTAGGGTTGGGCTGGTATTGCGTGTTGAACCAGCGATCGAGGATCGCCTCTGCGATGGTGGGCGTGGTGCGCCGCAGCGACATACACAGTACGTTGGCGTTGTTCCACAGCCGTGCGCCGCGGGCGGTTTCGGCATCGGCGCACAAGGCGGCGCGGATGCCGGGTACTTTGTTGGCAGCCAGGCTAACGCCGGTGCCGGTCCAGCAGAAGAGCACGCCTTCCTGGGCGCGGCCGCTGGTGACGTCTTCAGCCACCTGACGGGCAATCAGCGGCCAGGGCAGCGTGGCGCCGGGCTCAGGCCCGTGCCATTCAGGCTGGTGCCCACGCTGCTCCAGCCACTTGATCACGTGATCGACGACAGGCAGGCGCTCGTCGGCGCCGATGGAGATTTTCATCAGGGGTATTCTAACAAAGCGAAGGTGGCGAAAACATCCGGACGTCCAACTTCCAGATCTGGTGCTTGTAAGTTGGTAGAAGCAGTAGCTGGGGGCTCGATATAACTTTACTGAACGGCGATAAGTATCGACGAAGATGTTGTTGTTTTGATGGTAGGGGTGTGGGAACAACTTCCACTATCATCTGGATTTTCCCGCCTCCATATCTAATAGCCAACGCTTGATTTTCAAGCCTGCCGGGCCGCCGTAGCCGCCAAGGCTGCCATCGGCGGCGATGATGCGGTGGCAGGGGATGATGAAGGAGATGGGATTGCTGGCTTGCACGCCGCCCACCGCCCGCGGCGCCTGCGGCTTGCCAACAGCGGCGGCGATCTCGCCGTAAGACGCAGTCTTCCCGTAAGGAACGGCCATCACTGCCTTGCGCACGACGACCTGGAAATCGGTCATCCCCCGCCAGTCGACTTTGACTTCGAAGCGCGTGCGTTTGCCGGCCAGGTATTGCTCCATCTGTTTCAAGACCGAGCGAACCTTCTGTGGGTCGTAAACACACTGAACGCTTCCACGCCTGGCGGCTTCCGCTTTGAATTCGGCTGCGGAAATGCCATAACTGGCAGCCCACACGCCGCGGTCGGTGACCGCCACCCAGATCGGAGCGAAGCGCGGGGTGGCAGTTTCACCGTAAAAGAGCGTTTTAGGGAGCATTTGGCTCATAGAACCCTAAAGAAAAGTGGGGGTTCGCCGTAGGGTAAGCGTAGGGGAGTCGTCAAGCACGGACTAGTACCCCCTAGTAATATTCTCACCGTAAGGGCGATTTCTCTTCTTCTCCTCCTTAGTGAGAGCCGGGACGGCGTACCCGGCTCTCTCACTTTAAAG
>JBOGUK010000124.1:0-8920 GCA_050695915.1 Anaerolineales bacterium | reverse complement strand
ACCCATCGTAGGTCGGAATTCCGCCGACATTAACCCGTTCGCTGGACCAATCGGACCCATCCATTAGTTCTTTCTTTTGGATTTCGGACCAGCAAGTAATCCAGTCCACAGGGGAGCCCGGAAGGCTGTAACTACTGGAGTTATCCCAGCCGATGATCACGGAGGCAGTTGGCACACCGCGGGAATAAGCTTCGCGTAACAAATACCGGTCGTAGCGCCAGCCTGGTGTACTGGCGACAACCAACTGCGGCCCAAACTTTTCAAAAAGGTCGCCATAGATTTCCGGGCTAAATCGCTTTTGAGCCCGAAGGAGCATGCGGCGGGCTCCGCGAGAACGCCGTAAAGCGCCAACTAGTAATTGCATAATTGGAAACAAGCGTTTCCGCCTCGGGTGTGCCTCCGCCTTCACTTGATTAACGTAGCTCTCCACAGCCTCAAGGTTTATCTTTTTGGAAGCCCCTGCCCTTCTCAGGAAGTCGAGCCACCATTGGATTGCAGGGGAGACAGACCTGAAGTATTTTTCTGCCCGCTCCAGACGCAGTCCCTCTAAAGTAAGTCGGGGTGCAGGAAAGCGCTGCTTAAAAGTTTCCACGAGGGCGTCATCGATCAGAAGCACGACCTCGACCCCATTACTCAAAAGAGCGGGAACTACATCACTCTGTAGGAAATAAACAACCGCCAAGCCGTGATCGGCCGAAATAAATATCGTCTTCGAGATGGCCATTTAGATTCTCTTATTTTGCGAGCTTATTTCATCGCAAACAGGTTCGCCATCGTTGCAACCAGCCTCAACTCGTCCCCACTATTGCACGCCTGATTTTGCGCACGCCGCGCAGGAGCATCCAGCGCGGCCCGCGACCGACCAGATCATCGGGTTGCAGCCAGCGCTCAAGAGCGCGGAGTATTCTGGGCAAGGTCCACCAACTGGCTTTCTTGATCCGGCCACCCTCCGTCACGAACTCAGTATCCAAAAGCTTGTACATACTACGCATTCCACCACCTAGTTTTGTGTTTTCGAAAGTCTCCGGATGACGTTGGTGGTTCTTTTCTCCATTCAAATGGGCATAGCCGTGATTCTGGTGAATAACCATCAAGCTTTGAGTCGCATCAACTGTTGCCCATTTTTGTGAAACAGCATGGTAAATCATCCAGTTGTCCCATCCCGCGCGTCCGATGGCAAAACCTGGAATGTTTTCGTATAGATTTCGTGGAAAAATAAAATAGTCGCTCCCGCCTGACGGATGAAGGCGACCGTGCAGCTTCACTTCTTCTCGTAATTTCTCCTCCCATCCCGGAGAAAAGGTAAGAGCCTTTTCCACGTTAAGGTCATACCGTTGGCCCATCAAAACAAAATCTGGTTTATGCTCCATTGCCTGTTTCACCAAATCTATCGTCTGCGGCAACAGGAGGATATCCGCGTTGACGTATGCGAGGTTAGCAGCCTGGCCGGACTCGCGAGCGAGTTGAAAAATAGAATTAACCAATGGCGTGCCAAATTCGTTTTTATCTACTCCGCTAAGCTGCTTAATACCCAACTCCTCAGCTGCTTCAGATTGCCCAACTTCATCCCCGACAAGCAAGACCTCGACCTCATCTCCCAGTAACATCCAGGAGCGAATTGCATTCCGCTGCAACATGGTAATGTGCGGATCGGTAAATGGTTTGGGCGCAGTGAAAACTGTCAATAGTTTCACGGCTGGCTGCCTTCGACATCGAATTGGCTTTTATGCGAAACCCCCGCGTTGATTTCTGCTAACTGGGGGTTCTCCAGAAAGAGTTCGAGTGCTTCTTTCCAGGAAAAATCATCTCCATCAAATGACGAGACAATCTTCTGCAACAGTACGTAATCTTCTTGAGTATCCAAGGTCCAGCGCAGGTGACCATAGCTTGGCTCGTGCCGGATGTGCAAAATCCGAAATCGTTCGGGGTTCTCGTAAAAGAATGGCATCACGTGTTCTCGTTGATGCGGTTCCGTTGCCTCTCGCCATGCAGTCTCAAGGGCCCCTCGAGTGCAAATCTCCGCGTCCAATCCAATTGGTATCGTTCTGTCACCCGGAAGCCGATTTGCTGCAAAATCCAGCGGAGGAAGGGTCGTAAAAAAAGTATTGAGATTATCTGAGATCATTCCCGGATCGATTAATGGGCAGTCGCCGGTAATGCGGATAATCACATCTGCATTGGATTTGTTCGCCGCCTGCATATATCGATCCAAAACATCATGCAAATCGCCTCGGGTGAAGGCATAACCACGTTCTTCACAGAATCCCGCAATTGCATCATCTTCCGGTGCTGTTGAAGTTGCAACAATGGTCTGGTCAACACCACGCACGCGCGATACTCGCTGAACCACCCAGTCCAGGACGGTTTTACCTCCCAGATCCAGTAAAACTTTGCCTGGCAGTCGACTCGAGTCCATACGGGCCTGGATAATCGCGACTACTTTGGGACGAGACATTACTTGGTTCCGTTCAGCGCGACCTGATATGCTCGAAAGAGGCGCTTTTGATTTTGGTTCCAATCGGCCTTCTTCTCCGCGGTTTTACGCGCAGCCTTGCCTATTTTGGCCAGGTCTTTCTTACCAGAAGCAGCAAACAGTATCTTCTCGGCAAATTCTCGGTCATCTTTTACCCCTGCCAGCCAGCCTTGCTTTCCTGCACGCACCCATTCCTGGTTTCCGGGGATATGGGATACCAAAGCCGGGAGGCCACAGGCCATGGCTTCCATCAGTGACACAGACGACCCGTCGCTTTTCGAACAACTCAGATACAGGTCGGCCGCCCGATAATAGTCAGGTAATGAAATCTGATTGATGGATCCCGGCATGTACACGAGCTCCAATAGGTCGTTTCTCTGAAACAAGGTCTTCAATTTTGCTCCCAAGCCCCCTGATCCGGGCATTATCAGTCGGATGTCGGGATTGGCTTTGGCGGCTCGAATAAACGCTTTTGCCGCGGTTTCAGGGTCATACAGCTTTTCGAGTTTTCGTAAATGAAGCACCACAAATTTATCCTGCCAACTCAATCCCCGTCGCAAATCATTGGGTCCCTTGCCCGGGTGAAATTTCTTCAAATCGACGCCCCAGGGAAAACTAACCACCTTTTTCCTCGAAACTCCCATTTTGATAACCTGCTTCGACACCGGTGCACAATCGGTAATCACTGCGTCTGCATTGCGCAGCGCCGTTACGATACGGCGTTTCTCTTGCTCGCTTCGCTGCGCGCTCCACAATACGTCCCATCCCCAAGACATCACCACCAAGGGTCGAAAACCGCTTTTCGCAGCAAGGTAACCGCAAGTAGGAAGCGGACCGGCATGGATCACTTCGGGCTTTATTTTTGCAATTGCCTGTTTCAAGCTGCCTTCCCACGCAACCTGTCTGACCCCCTTTGGGACACCAGCCCTGCGCGAGCTCAGGTCCAAAAAGCTCACCTCGTTGCCTTTTGCAACCAGGGCTCTTAAAAACCGGTGGTCATGGGGGTTGAAAGACTGACTGAAATACAAAATGCGCATAAGGAAACTGGCGCTAAGCCAGATCGGACCAGCGCAAGTCTTTGCCGTAAGGTATATCGGCTGCCGCGCGCTTTCCCACAACCGAGGGGATGTCCCATGCCATTAACGCCCCAGGTGTAGCCGGGCGAAGCACCTCGATCAGCTCCTCAGTAAACAGTTCGCCAGCTCTCACATCCCGGGCGGCGCGCAGACAGTGACGCTGAACAATATAAGTTTCCTTTTCATTCTCCGCCACGAATTTTTCTTCAGACCCCAGCGCACGTTCCAAGATGCGGACCTCCTCAACCATGTGCGCCCAGTTATCCGGGTTGAGCGCAAACTTATGATCCGGGCCCTCACGATTGTTGTCATCTGTAAAGTGGCGCTCAATTACACATGCCCCTAGCGCCACAGCGCCTACCACCGGCGCGGCGCTCTGCGTGTGATCCGATAGTCCAAGAATTACATCCGGCCACATCCTGGCGTAGGTTTTCAATACGCTGATGTGCAGATGGTCGTAGTTAGATTCACTTGCTGTGTAATTTGTATTGCATTGCATCAGGACGATCTGGTTATTCACGTTGGAGACCATGTCCATCGCACGAGTAACATCAGTGATATCGCTATCCCCTGTTGCTATGAGGATCGGTTTTCCTAACGACGCCATGCGCACAATTGCCTGCGGCCAAGAGATTAAGCTAGACCCTGCCTTGTATGCCGGTACGTACAGATCGAGCATATCAATCGCGTCGTAATCATACGGAGAGGAATAGTAGTGAATACCGAATTCTTCGCACGCTTCTTTTAGCGCCGGAGTCCACTCAAACGGGATCGATGCGTCTTCGTAGACTTCAAAAACGCTTTTCTTCCACTTGGCTTGATGCGAAAGCTGACCGCCGAGATGTTTAAAGCCATAATCTGAAACGATTTTCGGCGCTCGAAAGTTTTGGAACTTAGCCGCATCCGCGCCAGCCAATTTGGCGAGGCGGATCAGCTCGATGGCCCGTTTTAAGTCTCCATCGTGATTTGCTCCAATATCCGCGATGAAATAGGCCGGATGGTTTGGCCCTACTTTTCGGCCTTGAATGGTGATTTCCATTTCTAGTTCGTCCCTATCATTATTTTGGATCCTTGGTTCAGAGCAAGAACGCGGCTGTGAAAACCGTTTTGATCCAGTTTATGCAATCGGTCTATACCAGACCTAATCTCCGGGAGTCTGGTTCCCAAATGGTCAACTAGTTTGTGTGACGCTAACGTCAGATTCGGCGAGCGTGGCGCCGGCCTGTCGAGATCACTCGATTTTTTCGTCTCGATGAGCGTTTCATCCAGGCCAAATTTCCTGGCCAGCGCTACACCGAACTCGTGCTTTGTCATGCTGTCGGAAGCAACCACGTGATACAGTCCAGTCAGCTCTCTTTCCAACATTGCCAGCAGAATCTGAGCTAGCGCGTTAGCCAGAAGTGGGCAAAAACGTATATCTGTTAGCCCAGGCACCCGCCGGCCCTCTGAGAGGTTGGAAATAAAAAATTCGGCCAGACTGCGCCTTCCATCGATGCTCCACCCAAAAAAGACGGTGCGCACCAATACCACGCCCGGATGGTTATCTAAAACAGCCCTTTCTCCAGCCAATTTCGTCTTTCCGTAGACATTCCTTGGATTCGGAGCATCCTCTTCCGTATAGTTTCCCCCCACTCCGTCAAACACCGCATCGGTTGAGATGTGAACGAAGGGGAGACTGCGAGCCACTCGGGCCAACCGCCCGGGCACCTCCGTATTCAGCAATTGTGCTAACTCTGGTTGTTCTTCACAGGCCTCCAGACCCGCAAGGGCCGCACAATGGATCACCCAATCCGGTTCCACTTCATCAATAAGTCTCTCAGGCGATCCGTCCTCCAGCAGGTTTATCTGAACCTGGTGAAATGGCGGTTCCCGCAATAACCTGTGATTGACAATACCCACTACCTCGTGTTGCTCGCAAGCCTCAAGAGCCAAATTGGCGCCCAAGAGGCCGCTGGCACCCGTAATTAAGATCCTTGCCAATTAGCTTTGCCCCTCTTCCGTTTTGAACGCGGAAACGAATTGAGCCAGGTCTTCGCCCTTTAATGTGTTTTCGTTCTCATTGCTGGCGTAGCGAAAATCTCCGGGTAGAGCCTTGCCCTTCTTATCCCAGAAGCGTACGTACCAGGGACCCTGCGCCGGCTGGATCACATACATGTCTTCCAACTCAACCGTTGTGCGCGCTTCATCCCGGGATATCAAGACTTCGTGCAGCTTTTCCCCAGGACGAATGCCTACAAACTCCAGCGTTGCTTCCGGAGCAATGGTTTTTGCCAGGTCGACGACTGTGGTGCTCGGCAGCTTCGGCACGAAGACTTCACCGCCTTGCATCACTTCAATACATTGGATAACGAAGCGCACCCCTTGCTCCAGAGATATCCAAAAGCGAGTCATCCTCTCGTCTGTGATACTCAGTTTGCCATTTTCGCGTTGGCGCATAAAGATCGGAATGACGCTACCGCGGCTGCCGACCACATTTCCGTAGCGCACGCAACTGAAACGAGTGGGCCGTTCCCCGGAATATGCATTACTTTGCACGGTCAACTTTTCCGCAGCCAGTTTGGTCGCCCCATATAAGTTGATTGGGTTTACTGCTTTATCTGTGCTGAGCGCAAGCACTTTTTTGACATTGGTCTCAAGCGCAGCTTCCACCACATTCGCAGTTCCCAAGATGTTGGTCTTGATCGCCTCCATCGGGTTGTATTCGCAGGCAGGCACTTGTTTTAGCGCAGCAGCGTGGACCACAATATCGACACCATCCATGGCCCTCTTCAGGCGAGCCAGATCCCGAACATCACCAATGAAATAGCGGATGTTTTCTCCTTCATATCCCGCCTCGCGCATCTCGTGTTGCTTTAGCTCATCGCGGCTGAAAATAATGGTCTTGGCCGGCTTATATTCTTCCCGCAGGATGCGAACAAACTCCCGTCCAAAAGACCCAGTGCCGCCAGTTACTAAGACTATCTGCTTTTTCCAGTCCATCTTCACACTCGTCAATGAATTATTTAGTGATCACGATCAAAGGATAAAGACCCTTTTCGCCAAAGAAACGCGGGAAAAGCTCTTCAAGCATGTACAACACGCGCAGCCAAAACCTGCCGAACCATTCCTCACGGATGAAAAACCGCAGTACGTTGGTGCTGGCGCTGCGCCAGACAAGAATTTTGATCTTCATTTTCTTTCCCAGAGCTTGCTTAAGCCAACGGGCATCATGTTTTCGAACGAATGTACCGGTTTCTTCGGTCTCTTCCTTCATTTCTGCGTTTTTCCGACGTTTCAACCACCCTTTTACTCGATCCAATGCGTGCATTAAAGGCGAGTCGTCCCAGCCGTTGACAACAACACCAGTTTGTCCGGGAGCAAGTACCCGATGGAGTTCCAAGTAAGCGGTCGCGTGCTCGCCCTCAGGAAGATGATGGATCGTATGCAGAGACACCACGGCATCGAATGCGTTTGAGTGAAATGGTAGACGCGAAACATCGCTAACCACAAACAGCCCCTTATCCCCAATGCGCTCCTGAGCCGCCTTCAATGCCGTCATGGATAAATCTGCGCAAACACGTTTCTCATAGCCACGCGAATATTCCAGATATTCCGGATACTGAATGGGTCCCGAACCCGCATCCAGGAAGAATCGTCCCGCAGGCGCAATGTGCCTGAGAACTCGCATGTGACACCGGTGAACATACTCCTGGGTCACCGGGCGCAGATCCTCAAAGCGGGCGTTTTGATAGAGCCCGTCCGAGATTTCCGTCCACCCCACACTGTCGTAGAAGGCGCGCACCTGGCGCTTGATCTCGCGTTCGTCTTTCAGGGTTTCAGTCTGCATCCCAGTCAAAAGGTTCTCCAACTAAATAATCAAATGTCCGGCCATAAGCCGCCTGACCCCTATCCGCAAGAACCGCGCTCAGTGGTTTCTCGCGAACATCCTCCCATAAATGCTGTAGATGCCACGGGAAGAGTTGGGGGTATTCAAAGAAGAAACGGTAAGCGTAGTGCCAGGCAGTTTCGGTCTGTTTCGCCGGCTGGGCATCCCCGATATTTTCTAAGGCATCGCCGAGCCTCAGGAAGTAATCCTCCCACGAATCGGGATCGATGGTGAAGCCCTTCCCGCGGTAGTGCGTCTTCCCGGCGACGATCACAGGAACTCCGCTCATGGCCATCTCTAGCCCAACCGTTGTGGTGTAAACAAGCCCCAGATCAGCGACTGCAATGAGATCGTATGTGTTGATCTCATCTCCTGCTCCAATGATGCGGAAATGATCGGGTATTTGACCCAGATAATCCCGTGCTAGACCCGAAACCGAAGGTCCTTTGAGATTAAGCTCGCCGGGATGCACGCGCAGAACAAGCTGAACATCGTCCCTCTTTGCGAAGAAATCCAATGTTCGTCCCAACCAGGTGCTCATATCGCCTGTAAAAATGGCTCGCCCCAAGGTGAGACTATCGCCTATTACGTTCGCAGCCAGAAGGACTACGGGCCTTCCATCTAACTCCAGCGCACTACGAGCCGAGCCGGCGCCTTCTGAAGGAGCCTTCTGCCATCGTCGGCTAAATTGTTCATATAAATCGGCGCCCTTCCGTGAGGAAAATAATTTCTCAATTTTCGCGCGCTGGTCCTCCGCAAATGGCTCTTTCTTTTTGGCCCGCCAGAAAGAATCTGTGTCCTGAAGCATCACCGGATTATTGCGCGATAACCAGATCCGCTCACGTTGCTCGCCGAATTCATAACTGACCACTGGGATCTTCAAGGCGCGCGCCGTGTGGTGAATTGCACCAAACTCCAATATCAAACCATTGGGTAACAAGACCACATCAGGCTGTTCGTCTTCAATCCATTTCCAGACTGCGCTTGCAGCTTGTCTGTTTCGATCAAGCCGCAATTTGAACAAGTCCCCCTTGTGGTCCACATCTTCAACTTGCAAGGTGTATTGCGTATCCATCACTGAAACATCGCTAATCGCTTCTTCGAGCTCGGCGGGTAGCGAAACACGCTTTTCATTCCCCAGCAATGAGTTGATCCAGATGAACTTCTCCGCTGGTCCAAAAACGGAACGCGCGTAAGCCTCTCGTCGGCGTAAATCGAACTTGTTTACTGGTTTCTTCCAGGTGGCATAAGGCAGGTAGCCAAATGACACCTTGTGCCCCATGCCTGCCAGCGCAACTGAAAAAAGGCAGGCGTGGCTGATCCAATAGTGCAAGCTGGCAAAAACTAATACCTTCTTGGCCGATTGATTTTGTGTTGATGCCGATTTGGCTTGAGAAACCCAATCCGGCAACGTGGCTTTGAGCTCTTCGAGCTTAAAACCATCCACTGGCCTTCTGCGGCCGCGCAGCGACCAAGCAAGTTCGGCGGCCAGGGGCAGTCGGCCTA
>JBOGUK010000123.1:0-4945 GCA_050695915.1 Anaerolineales bacterium | reverse complement strand
AAGGGGCAGTATTTCGAATGGCCGCAATTGACCGATTTGTTTCCCATTGCATTGAATGGAGCTCAGTTCAAAAGGACATGGCCCATTGGAGAGACTGCCGAAGTTCTACTTGATCGCTGGCGCCATTTGGTCGGTGCGCCCGCTTCACAGAGAAAAGCCTTGTTCCGCGAAACGGAAGGGTGGAAAATTACAAAGAAGATCAAGGAAGACCTTCCCGGCAAGGGCGAGCCTTCGATCTTTGAGGCGACCAGCGAAACCGCTCCGCCGAGAGCGATAGATTATTCTTTCCGGTCCTATGACCGCCGCAAGGCGTTTTACGATTTTAGACTAGGCGACCGGCTTCGACCGGACCTTTTTTCTATCCACGGGAATAAACAGGTCTTTCTAACGACTCTCATGACCAATGCATTGGCGGAGGGCCAGGCAATCATGGCGGCGGCGCATATCCCGGACCTGCACCATTTTCGAGGCTCGTTCGGCGGGAAAGATGTGGTGCCGATTTATCGTGACGCGGCAGGCCGTAAGGGCAATCTTACATCGGGACTCCTCGACCGGTTGGCTGCGGCATATGGGTTCGACGTGAGTGTCGAAGATTTCGCCGCATATGTGTATGCGCTTCTGGGCGGCCAATCCTACACGGCACGCTTTTGGAACGAGCTGGAAACTCCTGGACCCCGTGTGCCTCTGACAAAGGTGGGCGCGACATTCTCCAAGACTGTCGCTTTGGGCAGACGCTTGATATGGCTTCACACCTATGCCGAAAAGTTCAGAGGCAAAGGTCGCGGCGACCGGATCCCCACGGGCGCTGCCAAGTGCATAACGGCGGTGTCGAGCACCTCGGAGGGCTATCCTGAAGATTTCGCGTACAATGTCGACACATGTGAGGTGCGCCTGGGTGACGGCCGAGTTGTCCCGGTCACACCGGAGATCTGGGAGTTTGAAGTTTCCGGACTGAAAGTTGTGCAGTCCTGGCTCGGATACCGAATGAAAGTGCGCACAGGCAAAAAGTCTTCGCCGTTGGACGAGATCCGACCCAAGCGGTGGACTGCACGCATGACGGACGAGCTTCTCGAACTGATCTGGGTTCTGGAAGCCACGTTAGCCATGGAGCCCGAACTCTCCGCTGCACTGGACGCCGTTGTGGGGAGCAAGTGCTTCGGAACGTCGGAGCTTCCAAGCTCGGTTGCAGCGGAGCGGAAGCCCTCTCGAAGCAAAGTCGGTCCAGGGGGCCTGCTGGCACTCATGGAAACCGGCAAGGCCTAAGGGCGTGTCATCAATGAATTGCGGCCGAAAGGCGATGGCGTGGAGGTCAAGCAATATAAGCCCAGCGGTACGGAAAAACGGTTGATTTTTCGTAGGTTGGGTCGAGCGCGACCGACGCGACCGAAGGCCGCGGCGGGCGTGCGAGGCCCAACGGCCAGGGTCGCGATTCGTGCTGCGAACAAGATGAGATGCGGCGACCGTAGCGAGGTCAATGATGGCCGCGCCCGTCTCATCCCGATTGCCGCGCGACACCGGTGCTGTCTTCGTCCGCGGCCTACTCGTTCGAGAAGAGGCGATCCGGCTGATTTGCTACGTCGGCGTCTACAGCATCGACAGGCCCGAGCGCCGTCGGCATCGATCCCTATTTCGATACGCAAGACATCTTACCGGGGAGTTGTGGAAGGACCGGCTCGAAAGGCTCTGTGTCGACGCAACACGCGGCAGCATCGTCATGCGGCACAACATGCTGTGAGCAATAATACTTAGATTGCGACGCTCGTCCAGTTCCCATCGAACCGACGAAACCAAAGAGTCGATCTCTCGCCGACGACTTTACGGCCAGCTTCGGCAAGGAGTTTCAGCGCAATATCCTCGCCCAAAATCAGACCACCCTCATGATCCGACCGGTAATGAATGCCGGCGAAGGTCCGGCCAAACGACATGTTCCATGCGAGCTTATTGAGTTCGCCTTCGAGAAGCAAGTCGCCGTCGTAGCTTACGATGTCCAGACCGTCATCGGACGGCAAGAGGGGCGCTGGAATAAGAAAATCCGGGTTTGTGAACGCCTTGAGAACCGTTACGCAAGCACCTGCTATTTGGGCGTGTCCCGAAGGGAAAGAGGGGTGCAACGGCGTGCCGTCGGGGTAGGACTGGGTCAGCAATGCCGTCCCGAATTTCTTTTTGCTGGCGGCGGCTCCCTCCAACAAGCTTATCTTTCCAACGCCTTCGTCGGGAAATTCGAGAGACATCAAACCATCCCGGCCTGCGATCTCTTCGGGCCGCAACCTGCGGAATACGCGCCATTTCCAGAACCAGGCGTCCTCCAAGGCCCTCTGGCTCGCCTGCGCCAGCAGAGCAAAAACTTGCGGCCAACCGTTGTTGGCAAAGGCTGCGGAGTTATGCGTATGACGTTCGGGCAGTCCTTTGTTGAGGGCACGCCGCCCCCACGATTCAAGGATCAAGCCAGCCCAAAGAAAAGCCTGGAAAGAGAAATCGTGACGCACAAACTCGGCGAGGGCGCGCCCATTGAAGATGTATCGAGGGGCCGGCAGATGCGTCGTGATCGTATGCAACCGATCGGCGTTTTGGCATCGCATCCACTGTTCCGGCTCGGACAGGAAATCGTTTGAAGGTGTGGGACACAATATCCTTTGAAACAATGCGGCGCCATTCAGCGGAACGGGCTTGATCAGAAACTGGGACAGATATCCTCCCTCGCCGGTTCCAGGCAGGTCGATTGAAAACGGAGGCCGCGAAAAACGCCGGCTGTCGATCCGTTTCAGCTCCGCATCGGCTCGATTTATCAAACTATGATTGCCGTATGCACTAAAGGGGATATCTCGACAGAGAGACGCCCAGTAGACCTCGGCAACGTCGCCATACATGAGGTTCGTTCCGAACCATTGCCCGGCATGGCTGCCGAGAACCTCGGCACTGCAAAGTTTGGTGCCCGCCAGGGGATCGACCCACCGCGTGGACAACTTCATTTGCCCAAGCGCATTCGCATCCCGCGCCTGGATTGCCTTGCAGAAGGCCGCGTAAAGCTCGGGCTCCGGATAGCCGTCGGAACGATGCTTGAGCCCCTTGGAAAAACAAACCCGGTACTCTTCGAACGCGCGCCCGTCGGGCGACGTCTGCCAGTCGGCGGAGCCGGTTTCAGAGGATTGGGCCGGTTGAGCCCGTGCCCGTGATGCGCCGGTGATGCCACAGCCTGCGGCAAACGGCGCTGCAGCCAGCAGGCCGATCGCATCTCGTCGCGTCGTCATCGCTTACCCCAGCCGTCGCAGGTGACGGACCACTCGAGGTTATGTCCGCTCGTCCGCTGTTCCATCATTGCGAGGGACCGCCCCCGGAACTCCCTCACGTGTTGGCCCGACCAGACGCATGTCCCACCGCCGGTGCACTCGGCGTAATAATACCAAAGACGGTTCGTCGACAGCAACAAGTCCGTACTCACTTTCCCCGCCAGGGTTGTATGCTTGCCAGAGAGAACATTGTACCACCCCCGCGTGACCCATTGACCTAACAGATCTCTAAAACGAACCGCGAGACGGACGGGAAATATGCAATTATTTTTGAATATGAGCTTCCCCCCCTGACCACCTCCTTTAGGGGGCACAATCGAACATTCCGCTATCAAGCCCTCGGTTAAATCATCGCAGGTGTGCTGAGCCGCTGCTGGAGTTGAATGGACCGTCAAAAGGATCAAAATGATCCCGACGATCGTCCGCCAATGAGACTGTTGCATTGTCGAAACCCCGCAATGCTCCATATATTCCAAGCTTTTTGCCCGCATCGGTTGGCGCGGCGAGCGGTCAAAGCGCGCCAATCCGAATTGCTGCACACACGCCAAGTGACGGCAGCAGGCGACAGAGTGTCATCGAGATTTAACGCCCACACTCTGCTCAGGCTGCCCCATGGCTACGATCGCAAGATTGCGGTATCAAATTTGAACTCGTATCGTAATTGTACTTTCTCATTGATGATCAGCGCGCCCTCGCCCCCGCCATCGGGCACTCCATGACTATGGGTGTAGCGCAGGACACACTTAGCTTTCCTTGCATATAAAACATCCCGATCCGCGTAGACCCGCTGGCCGTCGGACCCATTAATCTGAGAGATGGACTCGAACTGGATCAAGGCGCGCTCTCGCCTTGCAGAATATGACGGCCGCAGCGGCCAACATAAGTCTGTAATTTGCTGCGGAGAATAATGGCGCTGCTTGAGTAGGTTGGTCATGGCCTGGAGGGCAACCAAGTTCGGACCTTCGAGGAGCGTCATTGCGCCTGCGTATACTTCTGTGGATTGATCCGCGACAACACCCAGCGGCAGGCAGCAGTTGTGGAAGCTCTTGCGAAACCGCACGAAGGTGTAGGAGAACCCATTGCTGCACAGCTGACGCGTGTACTCGCTCGATCTGTCGATTTCAGTGAACCGGTCGCGCGCCATCAGATCGGCCTGCCCTCGAATGCCCCTTCCAACGATGGTGCCGCCACCCGAGAGGCCCACATCTGCTCCGGTCTGAGGACCGGCAGGCCGCATATCCATGGAATCGGCAACCACAGTGACGGCCTTAACCAACCCACCGGTCAGTTGATCTGCCTTGACTGTCCTCGTAAAGAAAAAGTACGGTGCGCCCAACGCGCACGCGCCGCCTGCCAGCAAGGTCCGTCGATTTTGCATCTGATCCTCACCAAATGTCCGCGATGCACACTCCTTCCCCATTACGATTATAACACGGTGAAGATACGGCTGGCAATCCCGGCCGTCTTGAAATCCAGGGCAATCGGGCGAATTAGTGCTTGACAACTAGAACGAATACTGAATATTTAGCGATCGTTATGGTCGAATCCCTCCGCGAGATCGGCGCCAAGCTTGCCCCGGACTTGATCCGGGGTCCCATAGGCGCAAACTTAGGCCGTCGAAACAACAAACGATCTGCTTCGTAGTCTGTCAATTTATG
>JBOGUK010000122.1:0-7127 GCA_050695915.1 Anaerolineales bacterium | reverse complement strand
AATCATGTGTTCGCCATTTTGCTGAAAGGTACACCCATGCAAAACCAGTTGAGAACCATATACAACGAATTCCCAAGGCGCTTCTGGGGCGTTGTTGGCATTTCGTTTATTGACGTCGTCGGGCGCACACTGCTCTTCCCCTTCTTTGCCCTTTACATCACGCAGAGATTCGAGGTGGGGATGACCCAAGCCGGGCTGGTTCTCGGTCTGTTTTCCATATTCAGCTTGTTCGGAAATATGATCGGCGGCGCGCTCACGGACCGGCTCGGACGCAAGAAGCTGATCATTTTCGGCCTGGTGTCAAGCGCAGTAACGACCGTTGCCCTAGGGCTCATCGATGAGTTCTATCTGCTCTTCCCGCTGGCGGCCGTGATCGGCCTATTTGCCGATGTCGCCGGGCCTGCACACCAGGCCATGATCGCCGATATCCTGCCGGAAAAGCAGCGCCAGGAAGGCTTCGGGATCCTGCGCGTGGTGGCCAATATGGCCTGGATCATCGGGCCGACCATTGGCGGTTTCGTAGCGAACCGGTCGTTCTTCGCGTTATTCGTTGCAGATGCTGTGATTAGCTGCATTTCTGCCATCATCTTTTTCGTCTACATCCCTGAGACGAAGCCGGAGGCGAAGGAAGGCGAAAAGCCTGAGACGATGGCGCAGACGTTCGGCGGATACGCAACCGTTTTGCGAGATGCAGCCTTCATGGCCTTCATCGTGGCATCCATCCTCATGGGAACCGTGTATATCCAAATGTACAACTCATTGGGCGTCTTCCTGCGCGATGTGCACGGCGTCACCCCACAAGGCTACGGCTTCGTCCTGACCTCAAGTGCGATCACTGTGATCCTTTTTCAATTTTGGACGACGCGCATCATCAAGATACGGCCCCCATTCCTCATGATGGCGCTGGGTTCGTTGTTCTACGTTATCGGATTCGGCATGTATGGGTTCGTCAGCGCGTTTGCGCTGTTCATTGTGGCCATGGTAATCGTTACGATCGGTGAAATGATCGTGGTTCCTACGGCGTCCACGCTGGCGGCCAACTTTGCCCCCGAGCAGATGCGCGGACGATATATGGCGGTCTTCAGCCTGGTCTGGCAGATACCGGCCACCGTAGGTCCGGCAGCGGCAGGCTATATCCTGGACAACTACAATCCAAACTTGCTTTGGTATATCGGCGGCGGGTTATGCGTAGGTGCAGCGCTCGCCTTCTACTATCTGCACTTCCGCCTCGGCGGGCGAAAGCAGTTCGCGGCAGCGCCTGTGGAGCTGGAAGCGGCGCCTGCGGCAAGCAAATAACAAGCGATTTCTCCGGTAATTACGCGCAAGACCCAATCGGTACAATAGGTTGCGATGGAACAGCGAGAAAACTGGATTTCCCGGAATTGGTTCTACTTGTTTCTGGGGATCTGGGGAACATTTGTTGCATTACCTTTCCTCGCTCCCGTTTTTATGTATTTTGGATTGGAACCGTTGGGGCGCGTGATGTACGGTATTTACTCATTTACTTGCCACCAACTACCGCAGCGTTCATTCTTCCTCTTCGGTTCCAAGACGATGTATTCGCTGGGTGAAATCCAAACTGCCTTTCAAAACACAAACAATCCGTCCCTTCTTCGCCAGTTCATCGGAAACCCGGAGGTTGGTTGGAAAATTGCCTGGTCGGATCGAATGGTCTCAATGTATGGCGCCATAATCCCGGCAGCGCTGATTTGGTACCCGCTGCGGCACAGGCTGGGCCCCCTCTCAATTTGGGGACTGATCTGGTTCCTGAACCCGATGATCCTTGATGGAATGTCCCACATACTGAGCGATCTGGCCGGCATTGGTCAGGGGTTCCGCGACACGAACACCTGGCTGGTTGCGCTCACGGGAAACCGCTTTTCCGCCTCTTTTTATGCGGGCGACGCCATAGGTTCTTTCAATTCGTGGATGCGGCTACTAAGCGGTGTGTTCTTTGCTATAGGTGTCGCCTGGTTTACTTTCCCTTACCTGAACGAATCAATGGGCAACGAGTAATCTTCATGGCAGTCTTATCTCTTACCTGTAATCTGAATGGGACTTTAACGGAGGTAGGAGATCTGTGAGCGAATTGAGTTCGTCACGCGAGCGAAGAAAGTCACGCCTGCGCACCAAGAAAAGCCGTTCTTTGCTAACCAGGATTCTAGTAATCGCTGGTGTAGCGGGGCTGATTGGATATTTGGTATGGGATATTAGTCGCCCGCCAGAGGGACAAGACTTTCCCATCCAAGGCGACCAGCACATTCCCGATGGAACAGACCCCGGCCCATACAATAGCAACCCCCCAACCTCTGGGCCGCACTATGCAAATCCGCTTGACCCGGGATTTTATGAGGAAGAAGATCTGGCTGAACTGGGGCCCTACCCGCATGCATACGTAGTCCACAACCTGGAACATGGTTACATCGCGTTTTGGTACAACTGCGACTTGCTCAGCGACGGCGAATGCGAAGAATTGAAGACAGAAATTCGCGAGTATATGAGTCGCTCGCTAGTTTCCAAACTGATCGCGTTTCCATGGCATGGAACGGATGTCCCGCTAGTGCTCACTTCGTGGGGCTACCTGCTGGAGATGCCGGAATTCAACGTTCGCCGAGCTGGGTCCTTCATCGGCGCCAACCGCAACCGAGCGCCCGAACCAAACGCGCCCTAGATCATTTTCCTATGCCGTTGTTCGCGATCTGCAACCAGGTCGCCCCACCATCGGTTGAGTAGAAAATGTCGTTCGCACCAGTCGCGGCAGCAATATGACTGGCGTCTACCGGGCTGATCGCCAGATACACGATCGCGTCACCACTATCCAAGTCCGGCGCGTTCAAGGAAGTCGTTTCTTCCGTGGCCAGATCATAGCCCTGCAGGTCAACAGTTCCGTAAAGTAAGACGTTCTCAGCAGGCGAAAAAACAGCAGCGGTCACTGGCAGCGGCTCGCTGATCAGCGCAAAACTACCCCCAAAGTCCGTCGACACGTACAGACCTCCTTGTGTGGAGGCGGCGACAATGTTGGGCTCAGTTGGATGAACGGCCAATTGATAAAGTTGCGTTTCAATCCCATTCATTGCCGTAGGGTTCCAGGTGCTTCCATTATCGAGGCTGTAATGAACACCGGCTGCCATGCGTGAATTTGGCGCAGGATTAACCACATAGATCGCGTGGCTGTAATATCCAACGGCCATCAAATGAAAATCGCTTTCGCCGACCAAACCCAACTGGGTCATTGATTCCCCGAGATCTGCGCTGTGCACCAGCCCGAGCGGATTAAGTTCCTGACCGCCGGGAGCCGGGTGTCCGCTGCTGTAGAATCCGAAGTCCACTGGGCTGTATCCCATGTAATCTCTGCGCGGCAAATCTTGCGCATCCTGCCACCCCATTTCGGAATAGATGCGGAACCCATCGTGCGCGGGAACTATTAGTTGCTCGCCGTCTGGAGTGAACGCCAAGCCGTGGATATGAGGAAAAGTAATCGACGCGACGCCCCAGCTGCGGGCCAAAGCCGCCCAAACCACCGCTACCATGAGCAGACCGCCTATGATGAAAAGGCGGGGGCGACCGCGGTTTCGGTCGCGCCTTAGTCGCCGGGCGCGCGGGTTATCTGTTGCCTGACCCATCGCCAGACTATCGCTTCGCACGGACTCTGTTGATTAGCCTTGCCAGGTAGATACTGGCCATGATCAAGGCAACCAGCAGACTGATTTGGATAGCGATACCCAGGAACAAACCAATGCCCATCATCCAAGGCATCATGCCACCCCGCATCATTCCACTTATCCCCCCTCCATCCATCATGAGGCCATTGGCCAAGCCGTAGCTCATCATTGCGTACATAGGACAAACAGGGGTCATGGAACCTCCATCAATAGTTAATACCTATCGCGCTCTTCGATAAGGTGCGAGACATCCGCAACCATGTCTGCAACACTCATCTCGTACGGGAAAGTCAACCTTATGCGGCCCAGGCGGTCGATCACGAATATTCGGCTGGTGTGGGCGACCGTGTAACCATCTGAATGATTGTGCGTTCCGTCGGAACCCTCAAAAGGCTCGATCACCCGGGCAACATGGTAGGCATCCCAGACCGGCTGCAGCTCTTCCAAGGTCCCTGCGAGGCCGGTGATAGCAGGGTCGAAAGCCGAAAGGTACAGATTGAGGCGCTCCACCGTGTCGCGCTCCGGATCTTCAGTGATAAACACGAAGGTTACCACGCTGGCCTGTTCGCCAAGCCCGGCGCGGATGCGGCCGTAATCGGCCAGTGTAGTTGGGCATATATCGGGGCAGTTTGTATATCCAAAAAAGACAAGGATTACCTTCCCCCAATGATCCGCTAACTCGAATCGATGACCGAACTGGTCGGTTAATGCGAAATTGGGCGCGGGAGGAAATGGCTCGTAAGAAGATCCCCTGAAACTATATGCTCGCGGAGCAGTGAAGTAAGCAGCAACCAAAAGCGTTGTGATTGCCAGAAAAATTGCCAGGATCACTGCTCCGCGCGTCTTCATTCCGATGGCGTATAACTCGATCATAGCATTGGGCAAATGTTCCAATAATTAACAGGTTATTAATTACTCTACTGTCCTTTCCTCGGCCTGATGAAAACCTTGGCAAGCGCGATTCTTGCGCAAAGCTGCAAGCCTGCCGTACAATACGCCCATTCTCCAGAGCCAAAAAACTGATGCCGAAAGCAAGCACTGCTGATAAAAGCTCCTGGTTAGAACGGCCCCTGTTTTCCTCTTTCAAGCTGAATTGGGAGACTGGGTTGTTTGCAGTACTTCTCATCCTGGCGATCTTCACTCGCTTTTATGACCTAGGCGAACGAGTGATGAGCCATGATGAAACCACGCACGTTTACTTTTCGTGGCTTCTTTACAAGGGCCAAGGGTATTCGCACCACCCCTTGAGCCACGGCCCGCTGCAATTCCATCTCCTTGCGCTGAGTTACTTCCTCTTCGGGGATAACGACTTTTCGGCGCGCGTGCCGCAGGCGCTCTTTGGCGTCGGGGCGATCGCCTTCATGTGGGCTTTTCGCCGCTATCTTGGGCGCATTGGCGCACTGGTAGCCGCATTCCTTTTCCTGATCTCGCCTTACATGATGTATTACGCGCGCTATGCGCGCAATGAATCCTTTGTGATGCTCCTCGGCCTCATCATGCTTTGGGCGATTTTGCGATACCTGGACCGCGGCGAGCCCAAATATTTGTATGTATTCACAGCTGCGCTCGCACTTCACTTTACCGCAAAGGAGACCTCATTTATATACGCGGCTCAGGCGCTGCTTTTTCTGGGTCTACTTTTCCTTTGGAGAATCACGAACCGAAAATGGGGAAATAAGAATCTCAGAAGTGCATTCTTCCTTACCCTATTTCTAAGCGCGGCTCTATTTGTAATCGCTCTGGGAACACAGATCGCACTCTCGCAACCGGGCGAGGCCGTGATTACCGGTACGGAGGTTCAGGAACCGGCGGTCGCCGGGGAAACTGAAGCGCCGGCAGCTCAACCAAATATCCCTCCAATTACTTTGATCCTGGCAGGTGCTGCAATCGGTGTGCTGTTGGGTTCCCTCTACTTCCTGATTCGCGGGTATGGATGGGATCGCCTGCGGAAGGAGCGCAGCTTGAATTTGCTACTTTTGCTTTTCACGCTGGTGCTGCCGCACCTGGCCGCCTTCCCAGTGTACTGGCTCGGCCGCGATCCAATGAACTACACGGACACGAACAACCTGGTTTTCATCGGACTGATCGTGGCCGTCCTCGCGGCAATTTCGATAGCCATCGGGCTTTCCTGGTCGCGGCGACTTTGGTTGGCCAACGTAGCCGTTTTCTACATAATCTTCGTGCCCCTATACACCACGATATTTACTAATGGAGTGGGTTTTTTCAGCGGATTGGTCGGCTCATTGGGCTACTGGCTGGAGCAGCAGGGAGTCGAGCGCGGGAGCCAGCCTTCCTATTTTTACTGGGGCGTTCAAATTCCAATCTACGAATTCGTAGCCCTCGCCGGAGCGCTGCTGGCTGTGTGGATCGGTACCAGGCTATGGCGCGCCGACAGAGTCAAAAAGAAAAGCGACGACACAGAACGGCGCAACCTGCGCCCGGCAGAAAGCAGGCGACTGGCCCTCTGGCTGCTGGCTTTTTGGTCCGTGACTTCTGTGGTTGCCTACACGGTCGCTGGCGAAAAAATGCCCTGGCTCACGAGCCACATCGCCCTGCCCCTGATATTGCTCGCGGGCTGGGCCCTGGGATGGGTGATCAAACGCGTGGATTGGGATAAGGCGTTGAAACCGCGAGGAATGTTAATCGCCGCGCTCATGGTTGTTTTCCTTCTAGCGATCTTGGCCGCGCTGGGCGCACTCCTGAGCACGCGACCACCATTCCAAGGCCAGGAAACCGTGAACCTTGCGGCAACTTATCGATTTATGTTCTTGGTCATCCTTTCGGGCGTCAGCGGATACGCCATCTATTCCCTGGTCTCCGGGGAAAAATGGAACGATCAACAAGTAAGCCACATGCTAATTCTCGTGGTGTTCGCTGGACTCGCCTTCCTGGGAGCGCGTGCCGCCCTCCGGGCCTCGTTCATCAACTATGACAGCGCGACCGAGTATCTTGTCTACGCGCACATGGCACGCGGGCCGGGCGAAATCATGGATCAAGTTGAAGAGATCTCCGTGCTGACGACCGATGGACTGGATCTCCAGGTTGCTTACGACAACGAAACTTCGTACCCGTTCTGGTGGTACCTGCGCAATTATCCGAACCAGCGTTATTACGCGGACCAACCTAATCGCGATCTGCGACAGGCGCCTGTGATCCTGGTGGGCGACGCCAATTATGGCAAGATCGAACCGGTGGTAGGCCAGGCTTATTACATGTTCGAATTCGTGCGCATCTGGTGGCCAAACCAGGACTACTTTGAGTTCACGCCAGATGCTGTCAGGGGGCAATTTGCATCCGAAGCCGGCGAAGACGCGAGCCAAATGGGCATGCTTGATTATTTGCGACTCTTCTGGCAACGACTTTATGGGTATCTCGGTAATCCTCAATTGCGCGAAGGCATCTGGCAGATCTGGCTAAACCGAAACTTCCGTCCTTATCTCGAAGCCAAGGGGCAGGACCCAAGCC
>JBOGUK010000121.1:0-2115 GCA_050695915.1 Anaerolineales bacterium | reverse complement strand
GTCCAGGAGTTAATTCCCCCCTCATCCTTCATCCCTCATCCTTCATCCCTCATCCCTCATCCCTCATCCTTCATCCTTTGTAACACTTCCCCCGCGCATCCCCAGCTCAATGTAAACCCGGCGCCGCCGTGCCCATAATTGTGGATCACGGTCTTGCCGCCGAAGTCCTCAGCTTCCAGGCGCACGGTATCCCGCGCCGGACGCAAGCCTACGCCTTCACTTAGTATTTCCGCATCCTTGAATGCTGGATCGATAGCCGCCGCCTTGCGCAGAATATCTTCGCGGTCGCTTGCCCTGATGTTCAGATCCCAATCATTAGCCTGCGCGGTGCCGCCGAGAACGATATCGTTGCTGCGCGGGATGATGTAGGCTAGCGAATTGTGCCCTTTGTCATCCAGGATTGCCCGGCGAAAGCCGTTGGCGCGTACTCTCACCGTTTGCCCGCGTACCGGGTAAACCAGCTGGTCGTTAAATAAATTGCGCGAAGCCAGCCCGGTGCAATTTATCACGATGTCGCTTTGGTAAAACGCTTCCTGCACATCGTCGATCTCTTTCTTTACAAGCTCGCCGCCCAATCTCCCGAACCATCGAACCAAATAATCCATGTAAACAGTCGTGTCCATCACGATGGATTCCGTTTCGAATCCATCGACGTAGCCTGAAGGCAGGTCGGATTTTGCGAGGCGCTTGTATTGGTCAACGGCATCCGCCCACCAGGGAACCCCTACTGGCTGATCGTATAAGTCGCACACACGTATGGTTGAACAACCGCTGGCAGAGTCCGACAACAGGTTCTGCTTGAAAAAATTCAGCGAGTATTTAGCCCAGGGATCGACCCTTTCCTTGGGCTTGCACAGATACGGAAACCATAAAGCAGCGGCCTGGTTTGAGGTTGTGTTTGGCGGAAGCTCTTTGGCCCAGATGGTCACCGGGTAACCGGCTTTCAGCAGCGTGACGCCGGTGGATAAGCCGGAAACGCCGGCGCCCAGCACGAGGACTGCATTCGACCCCATGGTTGGATTTTAGACGATGCGAGATCTTTTGATGCGGCTTTATTCCGCCTGGGTGTTCAGCACAAAGATCCCCGCCGACGTTCCGGCGATCAGATAATTTCCGTCAGGTGTAAAAGCCAACGATCCGATCTCCTTCGACCACCCTTGCTCGAATTCTGCGCAAAGGTTTTCTGACGTATCCACGATTTCCAGCGTACCCGCATCAAGCAATTTGATGGTGCATCCGGATGTACCCACTGCGATTAGGGATTGGTCGGGGTGAAACGCCATAGTAGTCGCCACACCCCCGAGTAACCCAGAGGTCTGCAATTTCTGTTCGGTCGGCGCGCTAAACATCGCAACTGTCTCGTCGGCAAGCGAAACGTAGGCAAGCGTTCCATCGGTGGGAGATGCGAGCAGGGCCTCTACGCTGGTTGTCCCCAAGCTGGTCGCGTTGAGGTAATCCAGGCGCGGGGCAGTTGCGTTCGGCCCAAAACGCACCAGCGTGGGCGCCCTTCCCACGACGAATAACTCCCCGTCGATCGTGAACACGAGATCGAGAATGTCTTTTTGATTTGTGTTCAAGACTGCATACGTCTGCCGCATATCGCTGGTGAGCGGTAGGTTGAATGAAATGCTGCTGTCGTCTGAATCCGCAGCAGATGTCTGATGGGCCTGCCCGGCTGCAACGACCCCATCCAGGGAAAGGGCAAGTGCATTGATGCCAGCGTTAAGGCGCCTGTGCGCGGCAGGAGTGGCTGATAATCCTGCGTCGGAATAATTCCATGTGGATAGGTCGCCTGCGATTGAACCGGTGACGATGGCTTGCTGGCCGGGAATGAACTCCAGGTCATTGATTCGATTGAAGAAATCGGACCGATGCAGGCCGCCGAGCGGCACAATCTCGCCGTCTGCCAGTTCAAAAATTCCAAGCGTTCCATCGGGGAAACCCGCGGCAACCAATAGTTGCGGGCCCGAAGAAACTGCAACGGAGGAGGTGTGCTGGCCGGCGCCAACGGCCACGCTGGCTTCCGTATTTTCCCGCCATGCCCACTCCGTGACCACGCCCAGGAACCCCGCGCTCTCCGCAGGCGCTTCGCGGGTGGCTTCCGTGCCGGCTGGT